>DDVC01000178.1:0-5905 GCA_002345145.1 Bacteroidetes bacterium UBA2322 | reverse complement strand
CGGCATTTCCGGTAATTCGGCAGTTATATGAAGATTTCCTGCTCCGCCGCATGTACGTAAATACGCGTATTTACGACGTGCCAAAGGTAGCAGATTTCTCTAACATTTGCAAGCGGGTAGGCATAAAATTTTATACATCTAAGTTCTACCCACCCTCTTTTGTTCGCATATCCAACCAATTTAGTTGCTTTTACACACTCCCACCCCACAAACATACAAAACAACCAAACACCCTGTACCACCTACCCACTAAAATTTCCCCACAACCGGAATTTTTCCAATCTAATTGTGGGGGTTTAAAACTGCCTCACCAACCAAGTTGGCGGTTCGGTGTTTTCTGTTTTCTGGTTTTCTGTTTTCTGTACCACACACCCACTAAAAACCTCCACAACCGGCTATTCCCAACCAATTAGCGGGGTTGCACCTGTAGCCGGTGGCTTGTAACCAAATGGTAGAGGCGTTCGTAAGTGTGTTTATTCCCGATGGGTGGGTGGTAGAGGTGCGATAATCATATCCACCTAATTTAGCAAGAAGCTATGGTAATATGAGGCAGGTGAGTTGAATTTGGTTTCTATTGATGCCGATGATGTGCTGCATAAGGGAAGGTTTTGTAGCGTAACATCACTATTTTTTCCTTTTGTCAGCAATTTATGGATATTATATGTGAAAGGCTAAGAGTTTTTTCACAGCCTCACGATAAGTATTTTCGCCGTTTTTCGTTATGCGTTTGCTTGTAGGATTGGATTAACAAAAAATGAGCGAAAATACCCTTGTTATACACATTTATTTTTTATTTTCAATCTCTTGTCGTATTTGGTGTGTTTCAAGCAAAAAGATAGCAAGCGTTGAGGCCGCTCCTACGGATAATTTTGCGTGCCTATCATTTAATCCCTTAAATTTTGCGTCCTTTCCATGTCCACTACCATATTGATTTCTCAACTCGCTTATTCCTTGCACAACCGCTGAGAGACTACCTAATATTTTTTTTATGGTTTCAGCCGCTTTTGTTTCATCTGGAATATCTTTTGGAGTTAGCTTTAACTCTTTTGATACTTCCTTTAATAGCTTTGGTAAATCCCAATCTTTATCCACATCTTTTGACTTTTCACACAAGATAGTTTTACAGATACTTTCGATTAATTCTTTTGCCAATCCAATTGAATTATGAGGGGAGTTTTCTATTGAACTTTCCATTAAAGTTATTTGATTGCATATATAATCCTCACTCAAAACGTCAGTAATTTCTTTTTTCCTGTTTTCAATTGAGATATTTCTGCTTAATTTTTGCCTTCCCACAAAAATAGCATAGTTAGCAATTTTTGTCTTTTCAATAAGTTCATAACCATCATCTTTTAGAAAGTCGTTAAATGCTTGCAACATTCTATCTATTATGGTAATTTCTCTTTTTAAAACGGGGTGTAACATTTCGCATAGAAACTGCATAAATACCCCATCTTCACAATGTAGCAGGTTAAAACGGCTATCTGAAAATACCCAATTATCTTCCCAATCTTGGGGGTTATTAATTCGGTGCTGCCAAATATCACCTCTTGCATTATCAAATCTGCTGTCAGTTGAAGGCATTTTTGTGAGGTCAAAAATTCTGCTTAGAAAATCTGTTTCTTCCAACGAGCCACTCCAATGTATCCCCTCAATGGTGAGAAAATCAATTATATTTTTTCTTGTAGTTACTGTAATTTTTTGCATATTATTATGTTCCGCATGTACCTTCATTCCCCTATCCCCCCATTCCGGTCATTTACCCACACTCCCACCCCGCAAACATACAAAACAAATAAACACCTTGTATCACACCTCAATAAAAAAAGCGATAACCCACTAAAAATCCCCCACAACCAACTATTCCCAACCAAGTAGCCCGGTCTTACCATTCACCTACTCCGCCGACGTTTATGCTGCGTATTTGTACCCAAATGGCAGAGGCAGGGGCATTTAGGCCTACCATTAAAATTTAAAAATAATATGATGGCATAAATACGCCAAATTTTAGCTGTGTGGGGTTTTATTTTACAATTTATTTTGATTTTGTGCGTATATTATTGCCTATTTCTAAGATGTGGCGATTGTAGAGTAGTATATAAAGGCTTGGCAATGGAATAAAAATGTTTGAGAGAACAAGAAAAATGTTTGAGAGAGGGATAAAAATGTTTGAGAGAGGAAGAAAAACTTTTGAGAAAGGAATAAAAATGTTTGGGAGAGGAAGAAAAACTTTTGAGAGAGGGATAAAAATGTTTGAGAGAACAAGAAAAATGTTTAAGAGAGGAAGAAAAATGTTTGAGAGAGGGATAAAAATGTTTAAGGAGGAAGAAAAACTTTTGAGAGAGGAAGAAAAATGTTTAAGAGAACAAGAAAAACTTTTGAGAGAGGAATAAAAATGCTTCGCAATGGCATAGGAAGTATCGGGAGTAGAATAAAAACGTTCAGGAGTAAAAACAAACTTCCCGTTTTTACTAAACAACTTCATTTGTTTACCCCCTCTCCTCCCCTTTCTGCACATCGGGCAGGGCAATTTGGTTTCGGGCATCGTGTTTTAGGCATATCACGTTTTGGGTTGTCAATCCCCCCCCTCCAAAAAAGACTTTTTGTTTTAGGTAAATCCTTATCTTTGGGGCTTTATTGCCATTACTCCCCCTATTGCATTGCTGCACTGCTCAAACTGCACAAGGGTACATGGGCAAGGTGGCAGTAGTTTTAGGAGTTTAGCAAATGAGTTGTTTTTATTGCTCATTGGTAAAACCTTAGGGTTTCCGAAACTGTATAAAATTTGCATTTCAGTATTTGTTCAACAAAATGGGTTCATAAGAGTATGGTCAGCGCGGTGGTAAAATTTATCGGGTCTTTGCTGCTAACGGTGGGTTTGGTATATGTGTTAAATCATCAGCCGGGCAGTTTACCGTATATAGGTAAAAAACTGCAAAACAGTCCGGCGGCTATGTTGCCACCGTTGGGCAAGTTTTTAAATCCTTATGGCGGCTTTTGGCAAAATGCAGAGGGCGCTGTGCCGCTCATAATGCCCAAAAATGCGTTGGTAGGGCTGCGGCAGGAGGTAAAAGTGGTGTATGACGACCGCCTTGTGCCGCATATTTTTGCCCAAAACCAACACGATTTGTATTTTGTGCAGGGTTATGTTACAGCTTCGCACAGGCTGTGGCAAATGGAGTTCCAAACGCACGCCGCCGCCGGTAGAGTATCAGAAATAGTGGGCAGCCGCGCCATAGAGTTTGACCGCGAACAACGCCGCAAGGGTATGACCTACGCCGCCGAAAAATTGGTAGAAGCCCTGCAAGAAGACAGCGTTGCCCACCTTATTACGCAGGCTTATGCCGATGGGGTGAATGCTTATATAAAAGGACTATCGGCAAAAAACCTGCCCGTTGAGTACAAATTGCTCAATTATACACCTGAGGCCTGGACTACCCTAAAATCGGCGTTGCTGATGAAAAAAATGGCAGACGACCTTACCGGGCAAAGCAATGATATACAACTGACCAATTTGGCTGCCGTTTTTGGGCAGCAAGCCGCCGCCCTGCTTTATCCCGATTATGTAGAGGGGCAAGACCCCATTATTCCTGCCGGCGCTAAGTGGAATTTTATACCCATAGCCCCACCGCCTTTACCCGCACAAACCGCTCCGGCTAAGGGGGCATCGGGGTTTGAGCCGGTAAACCAACCCTATCCCCTGCCCTTGCCTGCCGCACAGCCCCAAACCGAACCCAAAATTGGCTCTAACAACTGGGCGGTATCGGGCAGTAAAACCGCATCGGGCAAGCCTATTTTGTGCAACGACCCCCACCTCCAACTCAATCTTCCCGCTATTTGGTACGAAACGCACCTCCATATGCCCGGCTTAAACGTGTATGGCGTTACCATTCCGGGCGGACCCGGTATTGTTATCGGGTTTAACAACCACATAGCTTGGGGCGTTACCAATGCCGGCGTTGATGTAAAAGATTGGTACACCATTACCTTTAAAGATGCCACTAAAAACGAATACCAATACGATAAAGGCTGGAAAAAAACCGATAAACGCATAGAAACCATGAAGGTTAAGTTTATGCCCGATGTTATAGACACGGTTGTTTACACCCACTTGGGTCCGGTGGTATATGAAAACTACGGACCCAATAAACAAAACTTAGCCCTGCACTGGCAAGCCCACGAGCCATCAAACGATTTGCGAGCTTTTTACCTCCTCAACCGCGCTAAAAACTACGCCGATTATGCCCAAGCCTTATCTTATTATGAATGTCCGGCACAAAATTTTGTTTTTGCCGATGCCTCCGGCGATATTGCCATTTGGCAAAAAGGTAAGTACCCCCTGCGCTACAAACAACAAGGTAAATTTGTATTAGACGGCAACCTGCCCCAGCATGAGTGGCAAGCCTATATACCGGCAGAGCATACGCCCAATATGCGCAACCCTGAGCGCGGATTTGTAAGCTCTGCCAACCAACACCCTACCGACCCCACCTACCCCTACTACTACCAAAGCAACGATTTTGAATTTTTCCGCAACCGCCGCATCAATAGGCAACTTGCACAAATGGATAGCATTACCCCTGCCCAAATGCAAGAACTGCAATTAGATAACTATAACCTGTTGGCTGCCGAAAGCCTGCCCATTATACTTAACCTGCTCAAGCCCGATGAGCTTGACCCCACCCAAAAAGAAGCCTACAACCAACTCAAAAGCTGGGATTTTGTAAACAACCCCGATGAAACAGCGCCCGCCCTGTTTGAAATACTCTGGCAAAAATTGCTTGCCGATATTTGGGACGAACTCTTAAACCGCCCCGATAGCTTGCCTATGGTTTACCCCGATAACGGCGTAACCATTCAACTGATGAAAAAACAGCCCGATAATAAATTTATGGACAAGGCAAACACCCCCCAACCCGAAACCCTCCAAGATTTAGTAAAACCCGCCTTTGTTGCCGCCCTTGCCGATTACGCCAAACAATCGGCAACCAATAATGCCCAACCCCTCACATGGGCAAACTATAAAGCCACCTCTATTTTGCACCTTGCCCGTATAGATGCTTTTAGCGTTAAAAACCTGCACTGCGGCGGCAATCCCAACTCGGTAAATGCAACCGGTAAACGAAGCGGACCCTCCTGGCGCATGGTAGTTGCCTTTACCCCCGCCGGCGTGCAAGCACAGGGCGTTTACCCGGGCGGACAAACGGGCAACCCCGGCAGCCCACACTACACCCGTTTTGTTGATACCTGGGCAAAGGGCGAATACTACCCCCTGCGGTTTGTAACCTCGCCCGATTCATTAAAAGTAGGCGAGTTTATTGCCGTTCAAAATTTTACCCCAATTCTCAAAAACTAATAACCCACATGAAAACAATACCCATTTTAGCCATATTAGCTGCTATGGCAGCCTACTTTTTTGCTTGGTGGAGCGTAGTAGTGGTGGCTGCCTTAGTAGGTTTACTTGCCAACCCCAAAAATGCCGCCGCCGCCTACGGCATAGGTTTTGCCGGCGTAGGTTTGGCATGGAGTACCTACGTACTGTTCCTCAATTTTCAAAATCAGGGGTTACTGGCAGGCAAAATTGCCCAAATTTTGCAAGTGCCTTCTTCTGCCCATCTCCTTGCGCTCACCATTTTTATTGGCAGTTTGGCAGGCGGTATGGGCTGCATGACCGGCGCTCTGCTACGGCAAATTTTTAATAAATACAAAGAAGCAACGGCTTAGTAAGGTTTGTATGTTTTTTACGCTAAATTTTCCATTCCCTCAAACCTTATAGGTTTACAAAACCTATAAGGTTTTTCTAAACAACAACACCCCTTTCACAACCCCAAACCATGCAAAACCAAATTAAATATCTAATACCAAAACTAAAAAGGGTAAAAAAACTCCCCCCTTCTTTGAGGGG
>DDVC01000177.1:357-29311 GCA_002345145.1 Bacteroidetes bacterium UBA2322 | reverse complement strand
AATCTAACAACCTAAAGGGAGTAGATGTTGTGGAATACACTATTTACAGTTACGACCTCTACCACCACCTCATACTGCCCTTTACCGAGTGGCTGCAAGATGCAGAGCGGTTAATCATCATTCCCGATGGTATTTTATCGCATCTGCCCTTTGAAGCGCTGCTCACCCAACGCAGTACCCAACACAGCATTGATTGGGCAAATTTCCCCTATTTAATAAACCGGTTCTGCATCAGTTACCACTGCTCGGCAACGCTTTGGTACAAGCAACAAACAGAACAAACCGCCCCAAAAAGCAAGGGTTTTATTGGTTTTGCTCCTATTTATAGCGATACCATACCCCACCAACAACACGATATTGACCTGCAATTAGACGATGATTTTTACGAAAAAACAGGCATACCCAAGCCCCCGGAAGCACACCGCATCAACTATGCCGAAGCTGAGGCGGCACGAGGCTCAGTGGAGGGCAAAAATTATGTAGAGCTGCTGCACTCCGAAACCGAAGTGCGCGAAGTAGGCAGTTTGTTTGCCACCCAACAAGAACCCGCCAAAATACTGCTGCACCAAGCCGCCACCTTAGACAATTTTAAGGCGTTATCGGGCAATTACCGCTATGTTTTAATAGCCGCTCATGCCGATTTCAACGATAAACAGCCCCAGCAAACCGGCATCATTTTTTCGCCCAACCCCACCGATGGAAAGGGTATTTTATACATGGGCGATGCCTATAACTTGCGTCTGCAAGCCGAGTTGGTGGTACTGAGCTGCTGCGAAACGGGACTGGGTAAAATTCACAAAGGAGAGGGCACTATGGCGCTCAATCGGGGTTTTCTGTATTCGGGCGCTAAAAACGTCATTTGCACCCTGTTTAAGGTTTACGACGAACACTCCTGCACCCTCAGCATCGAATTGTTCCGACAGCTTGCCGCAGGGCAGCCCACGCCCGATGCCCTGCACAACGCCAAACGCACCCTCATACGCAACGGCAGGCACCCTATTAAATGGGCAGGGTATGTGCTGGTGGGGCGGTGAGAGGGATTTTTGGGGGGGGCGCACATGCGCTACACCGCCAAATTTCTATCGGTTTCATGTAAGTTGGAGAGAGTGGTAAGTCAAATTTATGCCGTACTTCAATCTCTGATTTAACGTGTAGCGCTGAGGTAGTGAGATAGTTCAGTGTTTGGAAACCGGTTTAGATAACACCTTTTGGTGTTTTATGCTGCCAAAGTAGCTGAAAAAGGTAACAAACGTAACAAACTGATATTGTGCCATTTGTATCACCCGCTCAATCACATCCACACAGTTTTCTCAAGGCTTTTTCGCGGTCGTTTCCTAAGTGGGTTCTGGGGCTACCAATAAACAGAGACTTTTGTTTGTAGTACCCCACCTGGTCGGAACAAAGACCTGAAGTATTAGCAACGGGGATATGGTAAAAAAACGAAGTATCGCCATTCCCACATTTTACCTCGTAGTAAGGATCCTTCACCTTAGCATTGCAGCGTAAATAAGCCTGACCGTATTCTTCAACTGATTTTACACAGGCTTTAGCAATGGGTTTATCTGCCGTTGTATTAGATGATTTATTCTCTTGGGTAGAACTACCCGAACCACTTGAAGAGCCCGAGTAACCGCTGCCACTTCCACTGCTAAATAACTCACTAATACCTTTTAACAAAACAGCCACACTACCTACAGTTATCGCGGTTGGAACTATCCAATCAAGCAAAGAGCTTTGGTTTTGTTTTTGTTGTAACTGTTGTTTTTGCCTTTCTTCATATGCCAAACGTCTGGCATTATCAACAAATGCAATATAGTCTGGGTATGTCATAAAATACAATTTACTATACCCAATTTTAGCATCACCAAATACCGGAAAATCAGCGGTAGAACTTAGCAGGAGACTGTAACCGTTTTGTTTCATCCATGCGTCCACCTTTGTTTGTTTGTGGTATTTTTTAAATTCTACAGAATAGGTTTTATTCTGTGGATGTTTACCTTGCTTAACTGCCCTTTTAAGCTGTTTATTTTGTGCAAAAAGTACAAGGGGTAGGCAAAATAAGACAAATAGCACTGTTAGCTTTTTCATAAAGATTATATTTGATAGTGTTTGGTGAATTTACTTCTGCTTTTTGAGTGTATAGAGAAGCCCAATCCGACGGTAAACCGATTAGTTGTGTACATTAAATCGCTTATTTCGGAGTATCCTGTAAATGTTATATCACTGGCAAAATTGTAATCATAACAATAGCGCGCTACAACAGACATTTTTTGACTAAGAAAAAAAATGATACCTGCTGTATAGCCCAATGACATAGCACCAAAATTTGCATTAGGTTTATCAACAATAACATGTGAGTAACCTATGTTTCCATGAATAGGAAAACTAATTCTTTTTTTCTTAAAAAAAACAACCCCTACACCAAGTTTTCCATTTAAGTAATGCCTAAAACCAACAACAGATGCTGTGTCTGCGATTGTAAGTGCTGTTGCTTCTATTGCTATTGAAATAGCACCCGAACCCATGCCATCATCAAGAGCGGGTAATTGATAAAAAAGAGTTGCCCCCATGATGTTATCTAACCATGAAACCTCTTCTGCATCGGTCTTAATTTTACCTGCAAAAGCTGCGTTTATGCCTAAAAGTCCGGGTAGCATTTTGTCGTCTTGTGCAGATATGTTTACACAAATCAGTAGTAGTGCCAGCGCTTGCAATATTATTAATTTTCTCATAACGACTGTGATATTTTGATTTGCTGCCCAAAAGATGTCTTAAATGAAAGCGGGCAGAAAGATTTACTTTCCTTTCTGCCCGCTAAAGTTTTACTTCACAACCTGTAATTTTGTGAGAGTCGTTTTATTATTATTATTTTGAACGATGATCATGTAAAAACCGGTAGATAGGTTTTCTATATTGATAGGCAACTTATTATTGCCTTCGTGAGCGATAACAGTTTGAGTATCAAGCAATCTTCCTGCTAAATCAGTAATACCGATGGTCAAGTTGTGTTCTGCTGTTGCTAAGTATTCCAATGTTACCGAGTTAATAGCCGGATTAGGGTATAAGTTGGTTACATTGCCAATTTTGCTATAGGATATCTGACCAAACTCTGTTGTTTTATTAACAGTAGAGTAGTTCATGGCACAAATGCTAAATGTACCTGTAGCTCCACCATACCCCCATATTCTTGCATACAGCCACGTTCCTGCCGTATAGCCGGTAATTGTAATAACGGGCATTAAGCTACCATTCCCATTGGTATTGTCATCTTCACATACAATCCCGGATAAAGAAGAGCAACTGCTGCCATAATATACTGCCATCAGGGCATCAGTAAGTGTACCGGCAGTAAGGCGAATGGTTACTACACCACTACTGGGAACTTGTACTTTAAACCATACATCACCTCCGCTCAACGTACAAGAGGTAGGAGGTCCGGGGGTGGTGGTAGTAGTAGCGCCAACATTTGTACCTGATGTATTAGTACAAGAACTGTTGGCAGAAATGGTGATAGCTCCACAGGGGTTATCGTTGGTGGGGGCGGTGCCACCGGAGGAGGTGGTGGTGAAGCTTTTAGCGCTCGACCAGTTAGACCAAGCATTGGTGCTGCTGCATCGAACAGCAACACGCACTTCATAGGTTACGCCTGATGTCAATCCACTGATAGTAGTGGTGTTTACGGTTGTGGCAGGCAAATCAATCCAAGTACCCGATAGGGTTCTGTACTGATAATCATAGTTATTTATACCAGAAGTAAGCGTTATTGTTACCACAGCACTACTACTGGTTGTGCTACCTATGCTAAACTGTGAGGTGGTGGGAGTTGTGCACGTGCCGGTAGTTGATGTGGTGCTGAAGCTTTTAGCGCTCGACCAGTTAGACCAAGCATTGGTGCTGCTGCATCGGACTCGAACCTTTACTTCATAATTTGTACCGGAGGCTAATCCACTAATAGTGGTGCTACTACCTGTCGCAGACCAATCAATCCAGTTAGTAACTCCAACCTGTCTGTATTGATATCCATAACTGTTTGCACCCGAATAACTTACACTTACAAAAACGCTGTTAGTGGTTGGACTGCCTAAGCTAAACTGAGATGTAGTGGGCGTTGTGCAGGTGCCGGTGGAGGATGCGGTGGTGAAGGTCCTGTATGTAGCAAAACTACTTGCCCCTCCCGGATTGCTGCCTCTAACGGTCCAATAGTAAGTTTTTCCGGGTTGTGCGCCTGTCCAAAGAAAACTGGTCGCATTTCCTAAATTACCATTATAAGCACAATTCGTGCAGCTACTTCCATTTAAACCATTACTTGCTGAAAAGCCGGTATAATACGCTGCCTCAACTATTTGGATTCTGTACTCTGTGCAATTAGAACAACTCCATGTAAAAGTAATGGGTGCAGATAAACCAGTTGCGCTATTTGCAGGATTAATTAATGTTGGAGTCTGAGCGGGGAAACGCCTTACCCAACCAGCAATAGGGTAAGAACTGTTAAAACCACCCACCGTGTTACCACTCCTAGTAAGTGTACGCTCTGAATTAATACTTAAATTTTGGTCTACTATTACCACAGTAGTTGAAGTAACACTTTTAACAATAGCTATATGTCCATAAGTTTGTGAGGTGCTTACTATCATATCTCCAGCTTGTGGCGGCATAGAACCCCCATTTGCGTACTTGACCAAACCTAATGAAGTGTGATTGTTGTAATTGTAATAATTGCTTGCGTTGCCATATATAGCAGTTGGCAATAGATTCATTTGGTAAACTAAGTAGTAGTATCTATTGACATACTCAACACATTGCCACTTATACCCAGTATTTACACCAGTTTCATAATTGTAACCAAAAGCAGTGCTTGTTCCTCCTATTGGACAATTTACCCTTGCAGGAACTCCATTAAGCGTTGCAGAAGTTGTACCCGGACAGGTTGATTGTGACTGCAAAGACTGGTTAGCTAACCAAAGTAGCATAGTAAAACACGCCGAAAGTAAAATCTTGTAAGTTCTCATGTCAATTAAAGTTTTGGTTGTTATTGATATGTTTGTTTTAAGTATTTCGCTGAAAATTATCTTAGTCAAGAAACTAACCTTTTACTTGTAGTTATGCCCCTCCTCCCCCAAACATAACCTACCAAGTCAGCTTTTTTTCACTCTAAGCTTTTGCATTCTCTCCTTCCACCCTATACACTGCATTTTTTAGGTTTTGTTAGCAACTTTTCAAAGTTTTTTTTCAGTTTGGGTGAAAAATTGTCTTTGTAAGCAACTTTCTATTCGTATTATGTACTCACCTCGCCAAAACATAACCACCTGTGGCAAGTTTTTTCAAAAAATTTTCGGTTCGTCTTTTCCTTTCTACTCCTTTAATGTACCCACAAACCAAAACATAACCGTCTATAGCAAATTTTTTGATAGATTTTTTCAAATTTGCGCACTCAGCACACAGGCATAAAAATTGCTACTTATCGGGCGATTATTGAGTAAAAGTCAAAGTGGTGTGGCAAACAAACGGATTTTAAGGGGCAGTACTTTTCCAGCCTTCCGCCCTTAAAATGGATGGCATTAATTGTTTTACTCCTAATTCATTTATTTAACTTGAATGCAGGCAGTTGTAGGCGCAAAATACTTCTTTACCCAAATAATGCGCTGTAACCTTCAACTACCAACCAAATAATGCTGTGCGACTACTACCTCACTCCAAATTTTCCCATGCCGATACGCCGTTTTTGGTGATTTGTAAAATGCCATACAAAATAGCAAGCGCCAAAAAACCAAACATGGCATATAACACGTCTGTACCATTATATAAGTTTACCATAAAAATGGCTACACTTGTTCCTGCAATTCCCCAAAACCCATTCTTTTTGTGTTGCAGCAGTAAAGCAGCAAACATAACATTCATTATGCTAAACAGTCCAAGCAAAATAATATTTTTAACTGAAGTATTGGTATCATAATAGAGTTCAAAAGCTGCTTTAAAGTTAATAACTGTACCCAACGCATTGACTACTAACACCAATACTAACCAAGCGGTTACAAAGCCGTGTCGTTCTTTTTGGGTTTTATTGCTATTGATTGGTGGTGGAGACGGCTGTTTTTCATGGGTGGGCGGTTTGTTGTTGGCAACCGGTGTTGTGGGTACTGCCTCACTACTTTTGTCAGTGCAATACTTTATAAGGGCGTTAATATAGGCGCGTAAAATTATTACTTGCGCAAGAGCTTCGTTTATCGGATAATCAGTCATTTTGCTCCGACCCGGAAATGTGGAAAGCGCCATAGTGCTAAATTCCCTGAAATCATCTTTTACATTTGACAATTCTTCAAACTTGCTCGTTATATCATGTATCACACCTATTGAAGCTACTAATGGATTATCAACCCTGATAGGGTTACCATTTTTGTCCATACCCATACTGATAAACGACAATGCCTTATTCAAATCTAAGCCCTTTGTTCTGATTACCATGTAAAGGATATGCGCTATATGCGGAATTTTTAAGTCAAAATCGGTAATTAAACTTTTCCCGTCCATTTCCGGATTTGAACTTGAACTTTCATCGCTGTAAAGCAATTGCATGATGTAGTTTAGTACGGCTGTATGTTTGGTATGATATTCCATAAAATGGTTTTTGAAGATATTGATTTTTTTATTGCAATTTTTACTCCTTATTTACACCCACCACCGGGCTAATGCGAGTTGCTGATTGGTAGCAAGTTGCTTCCAAACCGCATTGTGAGTACGTTATTTGGTTAAATTCTTTTTGCTATATACTTTGCCAACTTTATGCAGGGTTCATCGGTAATTAATGGTACTGCCTCACTGTCGGGAATTGTAATGTTATAATGTTTTTCTACATCAATAATTAGCTCTACCACGTCAAGGCTATCCAAACCGGCATCGGGGTATGTACTATTCCAATTAAAGGTTTTTTCGTCTATTGGCGCATCTAATATCTCAGACATTATTAGCAATAATTGCTTTTTTACCTTTTCTACTTTTCGCTTATTACCAGCAAGGGTAAGGGTGGCAATTACGGGTTCTGCGGGCAATACCAAACCGGCAAGCGCAAAACTGCATAAGGACTGGAGGAACTGTTTTCGTTTCTTGATTTAATTACAATTAGTGTCGTTAAATTTGTCTGCCAAAATTTGAGAGAGAACTTTTGTTATAGGTCGGGGTATATTTTCGTTATTATGTAGTTTACATAGTAAAACCTTAGCTTCTTCATCTTTCTGTTCCATAATGTAACATAGCGCTAAAAAGTATTGGGCGTATTTCGTAAATGAATATGTATTTTTTTTGTTTACTATTGTTTCTAAATGCGGTATTGCCCCTTTTGTATTGCCTTTAATCAAATAAGCATGAGCAATATAGTACTTTATGGCAAGGTTGCCGGCATCTTGTGTATTTAGTTTGGTTAATCTTTCAATAATTCCATTGCTTTCGTTGTATAGTTGTTCTAACAAGTTATGTACGTTGGTTAAATCTATGGTTGTGCGATGCAATTTAACATATTCATTGTACTCTGCTTTCCATTTGTCTAATTTGGCTATTTGTTTGGGCAATAAATAGTATTTATCCAAAAAATTGGCAGTGTCCATTCCTCCGGCTCTTGAATAGGTGGCAGTATTGTCTGCTTTCGGGTCTGTTGTGATTTTGGGTGCATTACCGGCTATGAGTTGGGGTTCATCCGGTTGAATAATGGGCTTAGAGGGTGTGGTAGTGGCGGTTTGGGCAGGCGGGTTATTTTTTTGGAGGGGTAATGTAGGCTTAGTGGGGCTTTGCCTTTGTGGTTCTTTTGGGTTGGGGAGTATATTGGTAAACCCATCGGCAGTATCTGAATTAATTGGCAGGTTTTCAATCAGGTGTATATTTCCATATTGTCCCCATAAGCTATCTGTATCGGCGATGAGGATTCGATACGCGATTGCTTCATCGTTCGGTATATTTCCCCATAAGCTATCTGTATCGGGCTTTATTAAAACTATTTTTGGCTCTTGGGGTGTAAGGAAAAGTTTATACATAAACGCGCCGGTTCCTAAAAGCAGTGTAGCGGCTACCAACCAGACACTAAGGGGTATATTAAAAAACTTTTTATTATTTATTCCGTTGTCGGCTATGGCGCGTTTTACCTTTTCTTGTAGGCGCAGGTTGTCTAATTGTTCATACAACCTACTGTATGCTTGAACTTCTTGTTGTAAATCGAGGTCTTGGTTTATGCGTTGTTGAAAAGTTTTTAACTCTTCTCTCTCCATTTCTCCCAGCAAATAGCGTTCTATTTGCGCTTCCATGGAGTATTGTTCGTTTGTATTGCTCATGGTAAATAATTTTTGGGGTAAACTGAAAACGGTTTTTGGGCGCTAAAAATTTTAAGGGTTACTACACTGTGATAGTTTTGTTAAGAACCCGATGGGTTAGGTAAAATTTTGTTTTTTTTTAGGGAGTGGGTCTATTTCATGGTAGGGTTTTAGGGTAGTAACAAAAAAGGGACTATATGTCATGTTGGGCTACGTTCAGCTTTTCAAACAACTGCCGCACTTGGTTCATACAATTACATCGGGCATTTGCTAATGCTTGTACTGTTCTATACTGAGTGAGATTTTCTGCTATCACCTCACTATCTTTTTTTCCCTCAATATGTTTCATCCAAATCAAATTTGTGCAGTGCTCACCTAATTGGGCTGTAATGATATGGCGCAACCTTTTGATTTTTTCTTTGGTGTCGTTGTATTCGGTCATGTCTTCTTCTGCGGTATCAAAATCGGGGTCTAAGTTGCTTTCGTATTTTCTGCCATGCTTTCTCAACAAGTTGCTTATCAATAATTGGGCAATGCGGAGTACATACGTTACCGGGCTGAATCCTTGGTATTGATACTTGCCCTCTCGCAGTTGTTTCAACAACACAAAAAAGCATTCCGATACGATATCCTTGGTTTCATCTTCCGTTAAATGATAGCTCTTGCACAACCCGCGGATTCTGGGCTCTGCCTGTCGCACCAAATAAGCAATTGCTTTATTGTTCTCAGCCAGCAAATCGTAAAACCACGATTCGTTATCGATAAAATCGTATAACCAAAAGGTAAAAAATCCCATAGGCGAGTGTGTTTACTTGGTTAATGTATTGGGTGGGCAAAACATAACCGCCAAAGGCAGTTTTTTTCTAAAAAATTTTCAAGCCGTTTTAATTGGTAGCTTTTTCAACTTTATTCAACGCGTTCGTATTTACTTGCCATCAAATTTTTTAGTTGCTGTTTACATTGATCTACTGCCGATTGACTGATTACCTTTGCCAATAACACACCCACCAAGGAGGCAATGGCTGCAACCACAAATCCTCCCATAGCAGCGCCAATGCCTGCGGGTAAAGCAACCAACAAAATGTTGCTAATGTGTTTCATGTTTAAATCGGTGTTGATTGCAACAATGCTTTTGCTTTCCCATTTTATTTGGGCTAATACAGCGTCTTTTGTGCAGTGAATAAGGTTGCTGCCTGCGGGTTTTACCGTATAATCGGGCATCTGGCTTTGCAAAAAAGATGCAAGTTCGTTAAAAGTAGTGTTTCCGATGTTGTACTTCATAGCGGCGGGGTGTTTGTTTTGTGTTTGTTGAAAATGTGTTTCATTTTTTAAAACTGTTTTGCTTTATTGGGGCAGTGGCGGGATACTACTTACATTAATGTACCGGACAGACAAAACATAACCGCCAAAGGCAGTTTTTTTAAAAAATTTTTTCCCTATGGGCAAGGAATATGGATTTGAAAGTAAAATTACAGATACAAATGCGCAACAACTTAATACCATCTGCTTTTGAAGAGCCTCCTTCATCAGATACATTCCGGGGAGTATTTACGCAACAATTCTTTGTATGCCTCTATATTGAGGAGTTTTGCATAGAAAGTAAACTTAGAGGGATCTTTATGTAAGCAAAGGAAATTGGCATAACGGTCTTGCGGCTGAACTTTTTGGAGATACTCGTTTACAATAGCTATTGCTTGTTCATATCTATTGGTAAGTAAATAAAACGGCAATTGGATGAAGAACAATTCATGCATTCTATCTTTTTCACTCCTACTTTTTTGCCTATTTATCAATTGTACAGCTTGGGTCATGTGTAAATAAGCCTTTGCTGTATCCTCCAATTGCATATAACAGCGATGAAACTCTGTATGCAGATACAACGAATCTTCCGGCGTAATAACATAGTTAATACATTTATATATATATATTTGCTGGTTCAATTCTTCAACCGCCTTATTATAATCACGAATATTATAGTATATATAGGCGCGGTTTCCATAAATATATGGGTTGTTTATATTCTTCTTGAGTCCAAGTTCGTAAAAGTCTAAAGCCTTCTTAAAATCATGGGTAGAATAGTAATACAAGCCCAAACTATTGTAAGTAAAAGACCAGTTTGGAGCTAATGCCTCTACTTTATTAAGAGGCTCTAACGCCTCGCTTATCCTATCTATATTAACTAAACTGTGTGCATGTATTATCCCTAAGCCAAGGCGGTGATGTGCCAAAACAGCAGTACTGTCTAAGGCTATAGCTTCATCCAATAAATGGCGGGTAGCATAAAACGCTTGAAAGTTTTTAGGAGCAGCTACCATAAATTCAAACCATAATTTTTGGGCTTTCAGTTGGTTGTAGTGCAAAGCATCGGGCGGTACTAAGGTTAGTATTGCCTGCATATTTTCTAATGCTTCCTTAAACTCACTCGTATCAACCCTGAAGTATGCAGAAAACATGAAGTTAACATAAATATCTTCATCAACATAACGTTTAGTGATTTCCTGAGGCTGTTGCAGTAAGGCATTTACCAATTGTGCAGTTGCCTTTAAGGTAAGTGGGGATTGGCGATGTTGGTTTTGCAGTTGTTTTACATAATAATAAGCCGATTCCTGCTCGGGACTCAGCAGCCGGTTTTGCGCCCTTGCTTCAGAAAATTGGTCATATAACCGCTGTTCTCTTGCCTGTATAACCCCTATAGACAAATGCTTGTTAGATTTATCTATCATGCTTTGTAGGTTGTGGAAAGCCTCTTTGGGCGGCAATCCTGCTAAACAAGGAGTTTGTTTATTGTAGCTGTTATTCTGAACGCTTTTCTCTAAGTCATTAAACGATATTTGTCCTATAATAAGACTGATGAGTTCAGTGGTGAACATCCCTGCTTGCTGCTTATCGTTCTCAAAAGATTCTTCATAAGACCCGCACGACATCATCATGCTTACACCCTCTTTGTCAAAATCTTGTTGCAATTGCTTCTTTACATAAGGAGCATTTAAACTGCTTTCCGCCATAAGCCCCGCATAACAGGCATCTATCATCAATACCAACATAGCACCTTTTTGGGTAAGTTTATTGGCAAACCGTTCTAAATAAACAATGGGTAACACGCCATTTTTAATGGCATCATAATTTTGTCTTGGTGCTTGTGGCAGCAATAATTGCCCGCTTTTTCGGCTGCCTTTAATCTCGCTGCCCCCGTGCCCTGCAAAATAAAAATACACGCGGTCGTTTGGTTTTACCTTACCTGCCACCTCGTCCATTGCCAGCAAAACAGAAGCAAGGGTAACCGTATCGGTGCCATTGGCTATACCGGTTGAGTCGTTGTAAAAAGGATAGATAAAACGCTCGTTTAAGCCCAATTTATCTTTAAACACAGCGGTAATTTTTCGGGCATCGTTACCGGCATAATATAGGTTTTTTTCGTCGTTGTAAATGTCTATCCCTATCGAAATGAGGTAAACATTGGGCGTACCTATACTTGCCTCTACCCGCGCCGGTAACACGGAACTCTCCAGCGCAGCCAATAAACAAAAAGCAGATGCAAACAGAATAAAAGCCCCAAAATTACAGCCCAATATCCTACCGGCTTTTGAAAAAGTGTAGCTGTTCATAAATCATAGTTAAGTGTTGGTGTATGAATTGGTTATCACTTAACTACACTGCCGTTTTGCGATTTTGTTAGGCGTTTTGGTGTATTTTTTTTTATTTTTTAAAAAAATTAAAATCACTTCCTAAGAAAGTAGAGCTTATGCCCTACCCTATTGATTCTCCCACCAGCACATAACCTGCCCACATATAATGCTTGTATCCTTTGGCTATAAGGCTGCGTTTAGCCCGGCAAAGGGCTTGTGCAGGAGGTTGTCCTTGCAAAATGGCGGTAAACAGTGCGGCAACCAGCTCTTGCGAGGCTTGGTCGTAAACTTTAAAAAGGGTATAAACCACGTTTTTTGCGCCCGAAAACAAAAATCCCCGATTGAGCGCCATAACCCCCTCGCCTTTTACCATTTTGCCCAAACCCGTTTCGCAGCAGCTCAGCGCCACCAACTCGGCTTGCAGGCGCAGGTTGAAAGAGTCAGATACATATAAAATGCCTTTACCGTCTGTAGAATTAGGAGCAAACACAATTCCGGTTTTTTCGGGTTGGGCATCAATATAATCGGCATGTGCGGCTACCAACAGGTATCGGCAGTTGCCTGCAAGGGTTTTAAAGGCATTCAGGTTAGCTTTTTCGTGCAGCAAAGCATCAGTCTTTTTTTGGTATTGGTCAAACAATTCCTTTACCCTGTTTACTTCCTTTTCGGAGTAGGGCAGCTCCACATAGTCTGTACCCTCTACCTTTGCCCTTAAAACGCCGTCTAAATGGGCATAACTGATTCGTTTTGCCGGCACAGGCATATCTTCCTCCGTTTCCATCTCCTCGGGTGTTAAGCCAAACAAGGTGGCGGGCGTTTCAATGCCGGGGCTATACACCGGTGCAAAGCCAATAAAATCGTGGGCAGGGGGTTGGCTATGCGGGTGGGTTTGGTTATGGGTTTGCCCGTACAGCCAAAGCGTGGCAGAGTAATGGTAGGTAATGGTGTATTGCTGCAACAAAAAGGGCAGCTCGGCTTGTGGCGTTTCAATCTCACAGGGCTGGGTAAGCAACGCCTCAAAGGGTACTTTTGTTAAGCTGCCTTCGGGTATAATAATAAGGCGGGTTATATTTGGCAGCAGGTGGGCAATGGGCGCTAAAAGATGCCGATACATATCGTAAGAGCCGGTAAGAAAGTACTCATCAGATAAAGGCTCAAACGATTCGCAAAAATCATCAACCAAGCCCTCAAAACCTTCGGGCAGCGGGTATTGCACCCAATTGGCGGCGGTAGCGGTTAGCACAAAAATGTACAGGTATTTTGCGCCCGGCGTATAACTAAGCAGAGCAGTATCGGGCGGCAGGGCAGCCTGTATAGCTGTTACAGAGGCAGTTTTACAATCGTATTTCAATTGGTAATAATAGGGATATTCTGTTTCCATTTTTTCAATCAGGGCAAGATAGGCTTGCTTTAGGTCGTAATACTGCTCGTGCCATGCCGCCCATTCATCGTGCAGGCGCTCTTGCGGCTCTATGTATGCTTCTTCTGCTATGCGCTGCTCCAAGTAGGTCAGTTGCAGGCGCAGGTTATACTCCTGCTCCAATAAATCGGAAGGAAGTTGGGCATCAAACCGGGCTTTGGCATCAGTTATAGCTGCAAACAACAGAGCTGCTTTACTTTTTTCCGAAAACCGAAAAACCGTTTGCATCGGGTCTTGGGGCAACACATAATCCAATGTATTGCCCGGCACCTGTAAACCATGGGCAGGGTTGCCGGCAAGCTCGGTTTCGGCAAGCCATAACAACTCCAGCGCTACATCATATACTTTTGTTTTTGCCAAATCAGACAAGGCATGTTTACTGCCCTCTGCCTTGTAGAGTAGGCGTATTTGGTCTGTGAGGTCGGCGGCAGATTCTATGTGGGCAATAGCGGCTGCAAGACAGGCAGGTTGCCGGTTTTGGCGGTACAGCAGCCCTAAAACGCGCCCTTTATCTGATAGGGTGTGCAGCAACTCTGTGGCGCTGTTATAGTTTTGCAGAGGTGGTACCGGGTAAAAATTTTGCTCCGCTGCCTGAAGTCCCAGCGCTGCCATAGATTTTTGCAAATAGAGCAACGCCTGCTCATACTGCTCTTGGCGGGTAAAACAATCGGCTAAATGGCAGTAAAGTGTAGCTATGGCGGGGTGGGCGTTGCCAAATACCCGCACAAAGGTCAGCGCTGCCTGCTCATATTGGCGGATAGCTTCTGTGTAGTTGCCGTTATCTAATAGGCAATTACCTATACCCATATAACATAAAGACAGGTCGTGATACTGACTAAAGGGAAGTTCTGTTAATATCTGTAATGCCCGATGATAGTACGCTAAAGCCTGCTCTTGCCGGTTTAATGCACGGTAATTTATAGCCAAATTATAGCATAATTGCTCCATTTGTACGTTGATCTCTCCAAAATGGGTTAGCTGGAGGTTTACAGCTAAATTTAAATGTTCAATTGCTTTGGCATAATCATACATATTATAGTAGCCAACAGCTAAGTTTTGGTGAATTTTTACAATTACTTCGTTATTAGCAACTAAATGAGCCAATTTAAGGGCTTTATTATAATATAAAAAGGCATGAGCGTAATCGCCTGTGAAATTGTAAGCTCTACCCAATCCAAAAATGCTAATTAAAATATCGGGATGTTGTACATGCAATATCTTCATTTTGATGTCTAATGATTTTTGTGCATAGTAAAGAGTCTGCGAAAAATCACCCATTTCAGCATATACAACACTCAAATTGTTGTAAAGAAAAGCAGTATAAGCGTTATACTCTCCAAACACGGCTTCGTATTCGGTTTTAGCCTCCAAATAATATGTTAAACCCTTATCATACTGCCCCACTTCTACATAACATACACCCAGATTAATAGCACTCATCCCCAAAAAGTGCCTTGGGGCAGGTTGTATTTGCTTAAAAATGGTATAGGCTCTTAAATGATGCTCAATTGCCTGCACATAATGCTGCATACTCGCAAGGAGGTTGCCCATGCCCATTAAGCTGACACCTACATAATATGATGTTTCACCCCATATCTGTAGGCGTATTTCCAACGATTTTTGCAAGTGTTGCAATGCATCATCGTATTGGCAAGATAACATGTGGCAAATACCTAAACTGTTGTAGCTGGAAGCACTATGCTCATGTAACTCGCCCAATTTACCCAAACAAACAGCCAATCCCTTTTCGGCTATGGCTGCCCCCTCCGGGTATTTGCCATCGCGCCAGTTACATTCCGATTGTTTAATCAGACATTTTGAATATGCCTCCCAGTCTTCTGCTGCTTCCCAAACCTGAGCTTGGCTCTCCAGCACAGCAATAGCCTCGTTGTATCGGGCTTGGTCTATCAAGGCTTGCACATTGTTAAAAAAATCCTCTTTCTCATCGTTTGGCAACAACATGTTATTTTTTTTAGGAGTGTAAGGTATGAACAGCTATTTTCCGGAAAATTTCTCAAAAACTCATTATTACTGCAAATATAGCAAACAAACTGCCTTATAACTCACTTTGGATACTAAAATACTTGTCATTTTCCCGACAATAATTTACGATAACCGGAAAAAAAATGGTTCTTGTTAAAGTTTACAAATTAAATAAGCATACACGCATAGATAAGTTAAAATAGCGTGGTAACTTTGCATTATTACCCATGAAAAACAAAAAAATCTGTTTTTCTGCCCCAATTTTTCCTAACAAAAATTACTAACCACAGACTTATGGATGACAGCACAATTTTAGAAGCATTTAGACAAAAAAAAACAAACGCCGAAGAAGAAAAACACTTTGCCGAAGTATGTGATTTTATCTACAACAAATTATTTCCCAATGCTAAAGTGCTTACCAAAGGAGACAAAAGCGCTGCCGATGAATTGGTGTGGACGGCAATTAAGGCGTTTTGGCAAAAGGGTCAAAAAAATCCCGATTTTGTTCTAAAGGGGAGTTGGGTAGGATACTTAACCCGCATTATGCAAAACAAATGGAAAGATTATTTAGCAATGCGGGCAAAAGCCGATAAACCTACATCGGAAACAACATTTTCCGATATCTCATTTACTCCATTCAACGTGTTTGACGAAATTCCCGATTTACATACTCTTTTCTGGCAAGAAGTTGAAAAACTGACACCTCATTGTAAACGTATATTTACACTAAACCTAAAAGAACAACTGAAATTTAGTGAGATTGCAGACCAGATGTTAACAAATGAAAATAACGCAAGACAAATATTTCATGCCTGCAAACAGGTTTTTATCCGAAATATTTTAAACCACCCACAAGTAGAAGCCTTAAAAGACCGCATTTTCTTAACTTAAACTTTCTCAACATGCTCTCCGACATTGAAAATCGCTTAATAGAAGACTACCTAAACCATACTTTGTCTGAACCCGACAAACAACTGTTCATAGAAAAATGGTTAGAAAACGGCGGCAATAACCCCTTTGCCAAAACCCTAAAGCTGCGCCAAACCATTGACCTGCTCTTAGAAAATGACCCCGTTACCACCGCCCGGCTGATGCTGCGCCAACAACAAACCAACCGCGCAACCACTCCCGAAACCCTGCACCAGAACCAACCCGCACAGGCAACCTATACCGATGCAGAGCTACGCCAAATGTTTGCCCCCCTGCCCGAAATGGAACAGGCGCTTGCCACCCGTTCAGCAGCCGGCAATTCCTTACAATCAAGGGTGCTTATACCCTTAAGCGGCATTAACTGTACCAATTCTTTGTTTTTTGCCTTAGACCATGCGATAAACACGCCAATAACCTGCGCCATTACCGGCAATCAGGGTAAACAGCTATTGGCGCATAATATACCTGCCCAACAAACTTCTTTTGAAGTACCCTTGTCATTGCCGCCGGGCAGGTATTATTGGAAATTATACCTTACCGACAGCAAACAGCGCAAACAAATGAGCCATGCCATCGGGATGTTTTTGGTTAATGCTGATTTGATGGAGCCCTAATGCCGGGTTGGGTCTATGTAATTTGGGTGGGCGCTTTAACCCGATTGAGTTTAAACATAAGCGATGCTTTATGCTCAGAATAGCCTTAATCCGGAGAGGATAAAATACCGGCTTCATTTGACTTGCTCTCTACGTATTTCCTGTGTCTTAGGCACAGGGTATTTTTGTTTTTTAAAAAACATGTGCCATAATCAGCAATTTCGGGGCATTATTCCCCATAAATTCGGCGCTGTGTTAGCATTGGCAAAAAGATTGGCAATTGGAAAATCGGTTGTGGTTGCTTTGGCGCTGTGTTCCCCCACCCCACCCCCATTTTTTCCCGATAAAAAAAATTTTGAGGGAACTATTAAACCCCATTAAACGTTTTAAGTCTTAAACACCAAAGCCACTCAAAAAAACAAAGACAGCAAAAAAGAGTATAGGCTACCAACCACCGTTTTTTATAAACAACAGGTTACAGAAAAAATACCATGCAAAAAGAAGTATTACACAGGCATTCATGCCAAACAAGTTACAAACAAAGCAAACGGCTTAGGCAACCGCCAAAGGGATAAGGTATATCCTGCCCAAAATTTTATAACGCCCGCTTTGTTTGCAGCAAGTAGTACAGCCAAACAAAGCGGGTGTTTTGTTTGGAGCAACCTTACAAAAAATATCTCTTAACCAACCTTAAAGCCCGGTACAATGAAAACCAAACGAGTATCAAAAGCAGTTGCCTTAGCCTTAGTTGCCGGTAGCGTTTCTACCCTTGTACAAGGCAACATTTACCAAACGCCGTCGGCACGTTTGCAACCAAACGCCAACCCCAGCCACCAGCCCACTGCCTCATTGCCAACCGCGCAAAACACAACCGCAGCATGGGTTTTAACCAACACTGAGGCGGTAGCCCGCGCCCGATAATGTACCGGCCGGTTTAATAACCTAAGCCTACACACACAATACAAAACCCCGAACCTTTATTGTTTAACCTAACCTAAAACCCAAAACGCACCTGCTGCCAACAGCACGGTGCGTTTTTTTATAGCGCCAACAGCCGCTGTCTCACCACTTCATACAGCATAATGCCCGTAGCTACCGATACATTAAACGAGTTGAAGCTGCCCACCATAGGTATTTTTACCTTTTCATCTGCCATTTTTAAAAAAGCCGGGCTCACACCTTTGCCCTCAGCGCCCATAATAATGGCGGTGGGCACGGTTAAATCCACATCGGGCAGGTAGTGGGTGGCGCTTACATCGGTTGCCACTATTTTTATGCCGTTTTCTTTCAGGTAAGTAATCGTTCGGTCTAAAAACCGCACCTTGCAAACCGGCATTTGGTTTAATGCGCCTGCCGATGCTTTAACGGCTTCGGCGCTAATGGTTGCTGCGCCTTTTTGGGGTATAATGATGCCGTTTACCCCCGTACAAGCTGCCGAGCGCGCCATTGCCCCAAAATTGCCCACATCAGTAATGCCATCGCACAGGAGCAACAAAGGAACAGTAGCGCCATTATAGGCGTTTGCCACTAAGTCGTCTAATTCGTAGTAGGCAATGAGCGCCACAAAACCTGCTACGCCTTGGTGGTTCTTATTGCCTGTTAGCCGGTTCAGTTTTTCGGGCGGCACCATTTGCACCGGTATATCTTGCTGTCGGGCATATTGCAAAATGGTTTTCATGGCATCGCCGCTAATGCCCTTCTGAATAAAGAGCTTATCAAATGCCCTGCCTTGTTGCAGCGCCTCGGCTATGGGGTGCCTGCCGTAAATGAGGTTTTCGGGCAAGGTAGTCTCAAAATCTGAGTGGTTCATAAAGCCTGTGCTATATTATTTAGCCTGCAAGGTAACGCCTTTTTTACTCTCTAAACAAGGGTAAAATGGGTTAATCGGCTCATTTGCACCTGCATTTGCCAAGTTTGCCTATATTTGCAACATGAACAAGCACGACTCTACTAATGGTTTGCCGGACAAACTGCGTGCATGGTTTGCCCGATTAGAAACTACTGCCGACCGTTATACCTTTTCTTTCCGAGCCAAAACCGGCTTGGTTGCCCCGCCCGAAATTGTGCCCTACAGAGGCTACGGCACTGCCGAACTGCTGCATTGCAGAGGACGGATTTTGCAAAACAAAAATATCATTGCCGCCGGCAACGACAGTATATGGCGCAACCTTATTAACTCCTACCGCCGTTTTGAAAGCGATGAGGTGCCCGGCGCTACTGTACAAATTCGGTTTAACGGACAAATTTTTGAAACAGTATCTAACGAAGAAGGATATTTTACCCTCCACACACCCCTAAACCCACCACTGCCCGCTACCGCCCGCATTTGGCATACCGCCCAATTCAACTTGACCCACTCCCCTGCCGGCGAGGTAAACAGCATTATATACGCCGATGACGAAATTTTAATACCCAATCATTTGGCAAAATACGGCATCATCAGCGATTTAGACGATACGGTTATCCGCTCTAATGTTATTTCCAAAGTGCGCATGTTGTACCTTGCATTGTTTAAAAATGCTTATACCCGATTGGCTTTCAGAGGAGTGCCTGCACTGTACTGGGCATTCAGAAAAGGCAGCGCAGGCGCTGCAAAAAACCCTATTTTTTACGTATCTAACAGCCCATGGAACATGTACGACATGCTCGACGAATTTATGGACGTAAACCACATTCCAAAGGGTCCTATCCTGCTGCGCGATTTTGGTCATGCCAATAACCCCGATTTAGCCGAAGCCTTCAAAAAACATAAGTACAACGAAACCGTTAAAATTTTAGAAACCTACCCCCACCTGCCTTTTATTTTAATAGGCGACAGCGGCGAAAAAGATGCCGATATTTACATGGAGATTGCCCGCCGGTTTGAAGGCAGAATTTTGTGCATTTACATAAGGGCGGTTAAAGATAAAAAACGCAATTTAAGGGTACAACAATTAGCTAATACCAGTGCCACTGTACCGTTTTTACTGGCAAAAGACAGTATAGATATGGCAAAACATGCGCACCAACTTGGGTTTATTTCCAAACAAAGCCTTTACCGCATCAGCCAAAGCCAATATAACGACCGCAGCAGTGTAGTAGATTTTTGGCTGGAAGATGAATAACCGCTAACCGTACATTGCCAAGGTTTTTGCCTAAAATTAGATACCACACGCAAAGCGTTCTTTTTCCCGAAGTTTATGTACTTTTCGCCCTTTTTTGGAATGGATTTTACATTTTGCACCCGCCTCATCATTTTCTCCCGATAGCCCTCATGTATCAATACCGCAAAACGCTATACCAAAACTACTTTGAAACGCAGACAGGCAGGCGCATGGAAGATGTGCGTTTACAGCCTACAGCTCAAATGAATCACGATAACTGGTTGTTGAGCCAAGAAATTTTACCTCATTTGCCGCCGCCCGCACAAAACCCTGTCATTTTAGACATTGGCTGCGGATTTGGCTCATGGGTGTATGCACTCCAACAAAAAGGCTACCAACAAGTGAGCGGCATTGATATAAGCCCTGCACAAATAACCATTGCCCGGCAATTAGGTATCCCCAATATCTATGAAGCCGATTTAATTCCCTACCTACAGGCACACTCCCATACGTTTAACCTCATCACAGGCATTGATATTATTGAGCATTTTGGTAAAGATGAACTGGTAGAAGTATTGAGAGCAGTTTACCAAGCGCTTAAACCGGGAGGTAAAGCCATTTTTCGGACGCCTAATGCCGATGCACTCATGGCATCTTTATATATGTATGGCGATTTTACCCACGAAACGCTGCTCAATCCCTCCGCTGCCCGGCAATTGCTCCTTAGCGCACAATTTGCACAGGCATCGGTTTACCCCTCGTGCATCCATATACAGCAGGCGGGCAAAAACCTGGTTAGGCGGGCAATGTGGCAATTGGTTACCCTTGCTGCCAAAGCCACCGTATTTGCATCGGGCAGGTCGGTAAAAGGGCTTATTTTCACCCCAAACCTTATTATGGTAGCAACGCGCGGAGCAACTTAACATTTAGCAACAGTTGGCTAACAATCATCGGGCATTAGTATCTACTTAGGTTCTCCCACCCCATTCAAACTTATGACGTTTTTGCAGGCTAATTCAATACTTTATTTCACGCAAAGACGCAAAGAAAAAAAAGAGGGTAGTTGTATGTACTTGACTACTGTATAACTTTCAAACTTATGACGTTTTTGCAGGCTAATTGGTAGCATACAGCCCTTCTTTAACTCCTTGCGCCTTTGCAAGAGCTGCTTCTCTAAAATAAACCGTTTGTTTTACCACACAAACAGCGGATACTGACCCATCATATCGTTTACCGCCTGTTTTACGGCAGCAATTTTGCGCTCGTCATCAGCATGGGTAATAACAGTATCAATCCAATCTACTATTTGCAGCATTTGAGGCTCTTTAAGCCCACGGGAGGTAATGGCAGGCGTGCCAATACGTATGCCCGATGTAACAAAAGGCGAACGCGTATCAAAAGGCACCATGTTTTTGTTTACCGTAATATCGGCAAGTCCAAGGGCGGCATCGGCTTTTTTACCCGATATGTTTTTATTGCGCAGGTCAATAAGCAGCAAGTGGTTATCGGTACCGCCCGATACAATCTGGTAGCCGCGTTGGGTAAATTCGGCAGCCATAGCTTGGGCATTGCGGCGCACTTGTTCTATATATCGGGCAAACCCATCGGTAAGGGCTTCGCCGTAGGCAACCGCTTTGGCAGCAATTACGTGTTCCAAAGGTCCGCCCTGCGTACCCGGAAACACAGCGCCATCTAACAAGGCGCTCAACAAAGCTACTTCGCCCTTGGCATTGGTTATGCCAAACGGGTTTTCCATATCCTGCCCTATCATAATCATGCCGCCCCTGGGACCGCGCAGCGTTTTATGGGTAGTGGTGGTTATAATATGGCAATGCGGCAGCGGATTATTGAGCAATCCTTTGGCAATTAACCCCGCCGGGTGAGCAATATCGGCAAGCAGCATAGCTCCCACTTCATCGGCAATGGCTCTAAATTGGGCATAATCCCAATCGCGCGAGTAAGCCGATGCGCCGCAAATAATCAGCTTTGGTTTGGCTTGTAGGGCTATTTGGGCAACCTTATCCATATCAATAACGCCGGTTTCTTCTTCCACGCCATAAGCGGCAACCTTATACAGTTTGCCCGAAAAATTTACCGGCGACCCATGCGTAAGGTGTCCGCCATGTGCTAAGTTAAAGCCCATAATGGTATCGCCGGGTTGCAGCAGCGCCAGCATTACCGCAGCGTTGGCTTGTGCGCCCGAGTGCGGCTGCACATTAGCCCAAGCCGCTCCAAAAAGTTGTTTGGCACGGTCTATGGCAAGTTGCTCTATTTGGTCAACCACTTCGCAGCCGCCATAATACCGCTTGCCCGGGTAGCCCTCGGCATATTTGTGGGTGAGTACGCTGCCCATAGCAGCGCGCACTTGTTGGGAGGTAAAGTTTTCGGAAGCTATCAGCTCAATGCCTCGTGTTTGGCGGTGGCGCTCCTCCTCTATAAGTTGGAATATGATTGAATCGGTTAAACCTTCGGCAGGATATTGATTTTGTGTGGTCATTGGTAAAAATTTAAACAAGTTGAAGCGCAAAGATACGCATAAAGCCCATTGAAACAGCAAAAAACGCCTATCTGCATAACAAATGGGCGTTTTCGGGTTGTTTGTAGTGCGGTAAGTTTGGGTTTGGGGTAAACAACCTGTTGGTATTTTGGTAAACTACGAAACAACCCAAACGAGTGTAGCCCCCAGTTTGATGTAAAATGGCACACAAAGGTCTTGCTACGGTATGTTCGCAAAACCGGTAGCAATTAGCACACAGATAACGCGGATGGAGCTGATTAGCGCCGATTTTTGAAAATAAACGCTCAAGTAGTGGATAGTGAAAAGTTAGGAGTGTGTTAGTCCCCACTACCATTTACCAAAACTAACCACTAACCACGTGTGCTTTTTGCTGAAAACAGGTGGGAATATCTCAATCGGGGCTGCACCCACCAAAACACTAAACCCACTCTATACCCACAAATGCGCTTCCGGCACAAAATGGGAGGGCATTTTTTTGTGTTTACATACTAAAACTAACACTTGTAAGTTTAGAAGAGTGTTTTAGTCACCAAAACCCTCTAAACAGTATGAGAACACTTTTTTTGTATGGAATAACTTTGTTTTTTTTATCGGGTTCGGCAGCTTGCAACAAACCCGTTGAAGAGCAGGTAGTTATTGCACCCAAGTACAACAAACAAGATTATGCCCAATTTGCCCAAGATGCGTTACAGTATTGTTACAGAAAATCACTGAACACCGATTTTTTTATACTGATTGATTTATCGGTACATTCCGGTAAAAACCGGTTTTTTATTTGGGATTTCAGTAAAAATGCCCGCACACATAGTTACTTAGTGAGCCACGGCTGCTGCAATAACCCCTGGGGTGGAGATTATAGTAAAACCAATGCCATAGTAAGTAATGTGCCCAACACCCACTGCTCATCGGTGGGTAAGTATATTCTTGGCGAACGCGGCTATAGCAGTTGGGGGGTAAACAAAAAATACCTGATGCACGGCATGGAAAGCACTAATAACAATGCCCTTGCGCGACAAATAGTGTTTCACTCTTGGGATATGGTAGCCAATAACGAAATTTTTCCGGCAGGTACCCCCGAAGGTTGGGGCTGCCCTGCGGTATCAAACAAGGCGTTTAGTGTAATAGACAGTAAAATACAAGGCGTTTCTAAAAGAACCCTGATGTGGATAATTAACTAAGGTATAACAAAATTTTGCTCCTGCCTTAGTGTTCTTTGTGGTTTCAGCTATGTAACCACAAAGAACACTAAGAGGGTAACAACAAATAATAACCGCGGTTAAAGCCGGTTTTTACCGGGGTTACCGCATCAGGTACATTTTACCGATACCGTTTTTAAACAAGGCATCGTTATCAGAACCGAGCTTAAAGTTTTCCATATTTTCACCGTTTAGGCGGGTAACTACGCGGTAAAGGTAAATGCCGTTGGCAAGTTGGTTGCCAAACTGGTCGGTGCCGTCCCAGGCAAAATCGGTGAGGTTGTTGCCTATGCGCAGTTGCCCCAGTTCGGTTCGGGTAATTTCGCGCACTACTCTGCCCGAAACCGTCATGATTTGGATTTTCATAAAATCGGGAATTTCAGAGCCGGTAAGGGTAAACACAAATCGGGTAGAAGAGGTAAACGGATTAGGGTAGTTAAATACGTTAGAAATCATGGGTCGGGTTTCTACCTTAAAGGCAGTTCGGTAGGCTTTTTCGGCGGCAAAGTTGTTGCTGCTGCGGTCTTTTGCCCTTACCACCAATTCATACAAGCCGCTTTGGGTAAAAGTAGGTCGGTACTCTACTTTGGCAGCGTTGTTGCCTGTAGCTGCCTGTGCTGCGGTGGCAGGAATAAAGGTAATTTGGGGGTTGCTGAAAAACAGCGGCGTTTCTATGGCAGAGGGCTGCCCTGTTACGGCATCGGGCTGGCGCAAAAACAGGCGGAAACTGCTGGTATCGTTAATGGCAAGGTATCGGTTTTCGTCTTTTGCCATAATGGTAATGGTGGGTTTTGCCGAAACCAACTCTCCATCGGCAATATGCCGCCCATCGAAGGTAACATCTAAAACGGGGTTGATTTTGTCTTTTATAACAAAGAACGACAAAATGAGTACGTTGTTGAAGCGGAATTTTTCGGGCTGGTCGTTATCGGGATTAAGCTCCACTATCAGGGTATTGTTGCCCCCCAGTCCTTCGGTACTGTAATCAAAGGTAAAAATTTGGGTTTGGTGGGCGGCTACGGGTTGGTGGCGCTTAGGTATCATGCGCGATTGGTTTTGGTTGTCAATAATGTTGTAATGCACCAGCACACTATCCATATTGGTGCTGCTGGCATTGGTAACGGCAATTTCCAAATGCACGGGCTCGCCTTCCAAAAGGGTATCACTCAAAAACACAAAATGCTCATGGCGGTTAAGCGCAAGTTCGGCGGCAAGTTGGTAATACACGCGCCAGTAGTCTATTTGAGGCATGGTAAAGGCTACCGAATCAAAAGCTACCGCTTCTAATTTGAGGAAGGGATACTGTGCGGCGTTTATAGAGCTAAGGTTTAGGTTAGTTTGGTTGCTGCTGCTGTTAAGCAAGAGTACGGGCTGGCTGCCATTGGTAGGTAATCCATATACATTTACGCTGATAGAATCGGCGGAGCCAATGGGACTATCCAAAATAGATTGCTTCCAGTTTAAGTTGCCCCATTGTAAGGCAGGCCCAATGGTAGTAGAGGTAACATTACCATTTGGGTGCTTACCTTCTACCACAATATCGGCTTCAAAAGTAGCGGTGGGGTTGGCAGGGGTAACAAAGGTAGGGGTAAAACTACCGCCGGAGCCTTTTTTACCAAAGGCAATAAAAGGTTGGTTGCTGCTAAGGGTATCTAATTGTGGAATACCCATATCGGCAAAAAACTGGTAAATTTGGTCTTGGTAGGTGTACATCACATCGGCAGGGTCGGTAGCGCCAAGGCGGTGGTCGCGCACACTGTATGCCAGTACATAGTAGCCATTAGGCACCACATTTTGCAAGAAATTAAGCATGTTTTGCAATTGCTCTGCCGAGCCGGTATGAAATTCAAAACCATATTTCACACCCGGCGCGCATTGTATATTGCCATAAGTACCCACGCCGTTGCAGTTTGCCTGGTCGTTTAGGCGGGTGGTGGTCATGGGGTTGAGCACCAATTCGGGTTTAAAAGCCAAAATAGAGATACCGCCGTTGCAAGTACCTTTTAAACAAGAATTGGCAAGCAGGGTATTAGAAACGTTTAGGGTTATATCAATGGCGGCGTAGTTATCACGGGCATTTTTGGCTCTGAGCACATTGGTAACGCCGGTAAATTCAAAATGGCGGTTTGCGGGGTTAATTTTGGTTTGGAAGAACTTATTTTGGAGGTATTGGTAGTAGTGCGATTGGTTCCAGCCCGGCGCACAACTATCGGCACGGTAAATAAACGAGTTCATCTGCCAGTTATAGGCATCGCCGGCGGGCGATAGCTGACTGGCGCGCCAGTAATACACTTTATCGTGCTGAAGCGGAATACCGGGCTGCCATTTTATTACCCCCGATTGGCTGTTGAGCAGGATTTGTGAGAGTGGGTTGTTAAATAAGGTGGTGGTATCTATTTCCATTTTGTAGGGCAGAGCCGCCAGCAGCGGCTGTCCGGTAGAGGCATATAAAGTGGGGTTGGGGTTACACACTATGCTAAAATTGCAGGGCGAAATGGGCACCAATAAATCGGAAAAAATAAAAGCTCCTTTAGAGGCAAGGTTGTTGTTTTCGCAATCTTCTTCCACTTTATTGTCGTAATCTACCAATACGGTAAAGGTATTATTGCCGGTAATGGAGGTGGTATCGTTGGCAGTTTTTACGTACAGGGTAAGGGTATCTTTAAAAATGGGCGCTAAAAACCGCTTGGTGGCGGCTATGGCAGTAGAGCCATCAGGAAAAGTGCGGGTAACCTGCAAGGCAATAGAATCCTTAGTAGCTTTACCTAAGTTATTAACTACCACATGTACGGCAAAGGAGTCTATATTGGTGGTAATTTCGGCAGGTTCAAAAAACACGTCCGATTCGTCAATGATGTACTCCGGTTTGCTCCATGAGTGAATGACCACTGCGGGGTCGCCGGCAAGGGTATATTCTTGCACGGTCATTTTAACCCCGTCGCTGGTGGGGTGCGTAACCGAAATGGTTTCAATGGCTTTTTTCATGGCGTACCCAATGGGCATATTGTAATAATCGTAGCAAAAATTCCGATAAAGCCTATCCACTACAATATCCATAAAACTGGGGAAACCAAACGAAACAGTAGCCATAAACCCGATGGCGCCCAATTGGTTGGCAAGCACGTAATCTTCTGCCATGGTTACGCCCGATGAAGTAACGGGGTCATGTATATTACCCACAAAACAAGAGCTGGAAATGATAAACGGATACTTGCCGGTATTGCTGTAACTGGTTGGGGCTTCGAGGTCAACATTCCAATATTGCCCCGATGAATGCCCAAGAAAAGAAATGAGCGCCAAACCGTTATTCATTTTTTGGTCAATATCCGGAAACTCTACTATGGTGGTGGCATCGGCAGCGCGGGTATAGGTAAAATCAACTATACCGCCCATAAGGGTGTCTTCGTAAATGGTTTTGTATTTATTGAGGTAAGCCAAAAAAGAGTTAGCCTCGCCTATATTGTTGCCGCCTGCAATATGTATAGCTTTTTTCCGCCATAGCCGGTCTTCTTTGGTGCAGGGGGCATACGTTTCGTACTGAATGATTTTATCTAAGTAAGCGGCAACTTCATTGGGCGATTTTGCGGGCACCCTTCCGGCGCTTAACTGTGTAAGAAAGCCGTTTATGCCGCGCCGCGTGAGCATAAGGTCGGAGGGTTGATGCCCATAGGTGGGCACTAAACACTGGTGAAACCGGTTTGCGTCTAAGCCAAAGCGGTGGTAGCTGATGGCTTTACCCAATAACAGCAAATGCTGCGGCGGCGCATTCCACTGGTCAATGGCATAGTTTATGAAATTGTTTATAGATAACGGATTTTTTTGCAAACCGTAGGCAAACTGGTCGTAAAGTTGGTCTATATTTACTACTATGGCATTGTAACTGCCCCCTGCCGGGCTGCTTCGGTACAAGCGGTAGCGTTCTACGTGGTCTATATCACCTGCCATAAGCGAGGTGTGTGCTACAATGAGGTAGTTGCCTTGGTTGGCAGCCTGACTGTAATTTACAAAACTAACCGGCGTAAGCGATGATACAGTAAAAATGCCGCAATTATTGGGGTTGCATGCGGGCATAGTGCACACAAAATCGCAAACCGATGAAGTATTGCTTAAAAATAACTGTCGGTTTGCTCCACCGCCCGGCACTGCGGGCAGGTAAAACTTATACACGCCGGCTTCTACTACGGGCACAAAGCGCAGTTTGTTGGTAAGGTCGTAGAGTATAGGGGCGGCGGCGCCGTTAAAATTGGTTATTTCTATGTATTTATTGCTGTTGTTTGGAATGGTGAACAGGAATTTTCGGGCATTGCTGAAATTAAACTGGCGCGGGTAGGTGATGCCTGCATATACTACCGATGCCTTGTCCACCCCGCCAATATCGGCAACATTGGTGTAATTTATGTCGGTAAGGGGCGAGGTGAGTTGTAGCACAGGCACATTAGGGCGGTATATGAAATTGCTGTACCCTTCGTAAACAGTATCAACATATAACGTGCCGTTTACGTCAATAAGCAGGTGGTGGTCGGGTATATTGCTGAGGTTGTTTGATTGTCCGTTTACCTTAGTTTCTACCCTTGCCATAAGGGCTGGGTTGCCGGTGTAGGCATGTTCGGTATTAACCTTCACATTTCGGGTTTGCCCTTCGTTAAACTGGAGGGAGGTAAACCCCTCGCCATCGCCAAAATCGGCAAAATAGTTATTTACCCCGCCCAAATTGCGAAAAGGTACGCCACCGGTAAAGATGTTTCTAAACCAAACCAAACCGGTATGCCAAAAATACTCCTCCTTGGGTGGCAAGGCTACGCTAAGGTCGTTGGCAACAGTTTGGTAGCGCTGTACCGGCTCGCCAAGGTTAGCAGTAGTGAGGAAGTAAATAGCAGTATCGGTAAATAAATTTTGGTGGGGGTTTAAATGCCACGCCGGGTTGCTGTACAATCGGGCATCGAAGGAGCCATCGTTGGGTTTACCAAAAAACTCCACATAATCGGTTTCGCCCATTGCGCCCGATGTGCTGATATACAGGGGTACTTCCTGCCCCATGTTATACATTTTTAACTGTGAACCTACAGTGGGCAAGCCATTGGCTGCCAGCACGGAATAAGGTATGCGGTATAAAGACTGATTGACTACCTTTATCTTAAAATGTGGTTTGTTGTAGTCTATCCACTCGTTGCAGTAGGTGGTGGTTTGGGCGGTAAGGGTGGCAAAACCTGCTACCAGCAGATAAATAAGGGTAAAGATATTTCGGGTAAATGAAAACATGAGTTGTGAATTACGAATTAGGAATTACGAATTACGAATTAGGAATTACGAA
>DDVC01000177.1:0-162 GCA_002345145.1 Bacteroidetes bacterium UBA2322 | reverse complement strand
ATTAGGAATTACGAATTAGGAATTACAAATTAGGAGTTAGGAATTATGAGTTGTGATTTACGAATTACCAACTAACCACTAACCCCTACCAATTAAGCAGTTTCTTCATAATAAAACATTGTGTCTATTTGCAATTTGCCAACTTCGGAGATAATTAAATGG
>DDVC01000238.1 GCA_002345145.1 Bacteroidetes bacterium UBA2322 | reverse complement strand
TTTGCGTCTTTGCGTGAAAAAAAATCGGGCAGGTAAATAGCCATTATTCCCTCTTCACCACCCCCACAAAAAATAAAAATATTTTTCCCGATGGGTTGCAAAATTGAAAAAAGATGCTTAACATTGCCCCGCAATAGGAACACAATTTTAAACGAAGGGTATTATCATTCCAACCCCAAAAATGTAACAAATTCTTATCGCCAACCAATCAACCTATTTTTTTATTTTAAAATAAATAACCATGAAAAAACTTCCACCTTCTCATCTGGTAGCCTTTGTGCCATGTATTAGTTTTATTTTTAATGTGGGGGGGGGGTAAACGCCCTTTATGCCCAAGAGCCCACCGAAGAATCGGAGGCAATGCCCCCTCCTTGTAAATCTGCCGGAAATTGCGGGAATTTTCTGGGTTGCAATGTAATATGCAACAAAACCATTCAAAGGCTTCCATGTACCTTTGGCACACCCCCGTTGTCCGCGGGAATTGCAGGCATATGCTTGTGATTTTCCTATTCCCGGCTGGGGGCAATCTGCCGGCACTTGTGACTATTTTGAAAACACCATTTTAAACCCTGATGACGATATGGTTGGCTCAATTGGTATTTTTGGAAGCAATGAGGATTATGAAACCACAAATCCCAATTTTCCTTATGAAACTATTTCTGTTAAGCCAAGAACGGAAGTGCCTTTTGTCCTTGCAAATATTGCGCCCAATACAGACTATTTATTTAGTTATGTGCGAAGAAGTGTAACCACTATAAATATTACTACAGGTTATCCTCCATTACCATTAACGGGTTACTATAACTTAGAGCCTACACATGCAGAAATTTCTACATATAATTGGCAAGACATGTTTTGTTTTCCCAACAACAGTCATTTGCTTTCATTGTTACCCCTTTCAGGCAGTGTTATGCTACTTTCCGACAACCGTTTTGGCGGTGCTAATCCACCTTTTGCTTGGAAACAAATAGTAGCTGCTGTCCGAACAGGTAATACTCCTACGCATAATGCTTTATATTGTTACATTAGAAGAGATAATCCTACAACGGGCAAGTTCTACCTCGAAATTGACCATTTTGAAATGATTAGAGATGTGTTTATTGCGAATCAATCTATTGCCTTAAACTGTACTCAAACATCGGTAGAAATAGGCGCCCCCGCTTTATGTGCCAATACTGATTTATTAAATATGCGCTATCGTTGGTTTCAATCTACAAACGGTGGAACTACATGGCAGTGGCTTTCTGACCTCGACAACCAAACTTCCATAACTGTAAGTCCTACCATTACTACACAGTATAAATTGGTGCGGTATATGGCAGAGTTCTTTATTGCTTCCGATGGCACCACAGTGCCAATTGAAACCATAGATAGCCCAACCAATACAGTACAAAAAGAGGCTATTATTACCGTTACTCCTTATTATTTTACAGACCCCGCAAGCAATAGCCCTGACATTATGCTGCCCGCCGGCGCAACTACTAACTGGCAACCCGGCACACACCCATTTTTGCCCCAATTTACCGGCAGTGCCGCCAACCCTATACGAATTGCCGGCACAATAACCATACCCGATGGCGCTACCCTAAATATAACAGACCTCCATTTTGATTTTGGTCCTAATGGCAGAATACTGGTACACCCAATAGGACGTGTAAATTTATGGGGTGCTAATTTAAGCGGCGATCCTATCTGCAACAATATGTGGCAAGGCATCAGAACTTTTGGCAATGGAATTGCCCCTTTAGGTGGTATGGTTGTTACTGATTTAAGCCCTGCAACAAACCAAAACACTATTATCGGCGATGCGCTTATTGGTATTAGTACCCAAAATTTGCCCCTGATTGACTTAAACAACATCAATGCCGCCCTAACAACCATACCCGATTTTAATACCATTACCAATCTCACCAATTTCCTGTTTCCGGCGCTTTGGTCATTACCCGTTATAAGCAGTGCCGATGGCTTTTTGTTCATCCAAAATGCCCGATTTGAAAACTGCTTTATGGGCATCAATACCGCATGGAAACCTTCTCACAACGATGTAATCAGGCAGTCAACATTTAATACCACCAATGCCGGATTGCTTTTTCCTTTCTTGAATGCAACTTGGATAACCCAAGGCGAAGCCGGTATTTTTAGCATGTTTTCTCCACGATTGTCTGCCGATGCCTGTACATTCCAAAACCTGAAATACGGTATCCGAACCAATGTAGTGGCAGACTTTAGAGTACCCAATGTGCCGGCTTTGTTTAACACATTCACCAATTGCAGAGTAGGCATCTCCGCCCGCAATTTTACCTCAGCCGCCTTTGCCAATACAAATATACGAAACAACCTATTTACCAACTGCGAAACTGCCATACAATGCCAAGGCACCAATGCCGACATAAGAGGTAATACCATTACTAATAGTGCAGGACAATCCGGTATAGGCATGTTAATGATGGGCTCAGCTTACGTTATTGCCCGAAACAACCAAATAACCAACGTTTCACGCGGTATCGTTAGTGTTGATACCGATTTACTGGGCGGTTTTATCCATGGCAACACCATTACAAATACCCAAGTTGCCATACCCAATATAGGTGATAATACCTCTGTAACCATCATGTGTAATACCCTCAACAACTACCAACTTACTGCCATTTCTGTTGCCCCATGGCTCACCACCGCCCAAACCGGCATATTAGCCAATCAAGGTAATTGCCCTACTTTCAATACTGCCCTCAATACCTTCACCCAACCCGCCGGCGGTCCGCTTTTTCCCGATTTATACCTCCACCCCACCAATACCAACCTATACACCTACTCTGAGTATGCCCAAATGCTGCCGCCCGGCTTCACCGCCTCGCCGGGGGTATTGAGCTTGTGTAATGGTGGCGGTCCACCGCCCGCAAACTGGAGCCCTATTGACATTTGCAACCAATTTGCACCACAGCGCATAGCCAATGCTGCCGATGTTAGAAACCTGCCCGATGAGCGAGAACAAGAAATCCAAACCTCGTTGTGGATACAGCATTATGGCGAACAAGGCGATACCGCCCAGCTAACGGCATTTTAAGCAGACCTCAACAACCGCATAGCCCTGCGCTACCGCATACAGCAGCACTTGCAAGAGGCAAGTGCCACCGCTATCCTCTCTTTGTTAGATGCCCTGCCGCAAGAACGGGAAGAAGACGAACATTACGATTATTTCTACCGCCTCCTGCTCAATCTGCGCCAAACTGCCCGCACTGTTTTTGACATTACTGCCGAAGAAGAAACACAACTGCTCCAAATTGCCCACAGCCGAACCGCCACAGCATACAAAGCGCAAACCCTACTGTTTATAGCCCGAGGGCATGAGTTTGTGGTAAATCTGCCCGAGTTAGATTACAACCGGCAAACCGCCTTTAAAACCCAGCCTCATACCGCTGCACTACAAGGGGAGGCATACCTGGTTTCGGGTTTTTACCCCAACCCCGCAAGCCATGCCGTACAGTTAAACTATAATTTAACTCCCACCAACAATATCCCCGATAAGGCAACCATACAAATGTACAATATCTTGGGTAAACCGATATTTACAGCCACCATATCGGGTGCAGGCATATACACACTGCCACTCGAAAATTTTGCAGAAGGCTTGTACTACTATGTCATTGTGCAAACCGATAACCATAAGGTGTTAAAAGATGGTAAACTCCTGATTGCTAAGTAACCCTGCCTGCAACGCAACTTACTGCCATGCTTGCGGCACACCTAAACAGCCCAAGCATGGCAATAATTGCTATTCACAAAAACTAAAACAAACCCCATGAAACTGTTTAGCTCAATAATACATAGCTGCTTATTGTATAAAATTTTATGCGGCATTTTGTTTTGTTCATGCATACTTCAAGCACAAACGCCTAAATACTTTACTTCCACCCCTATATGGGGCATTAACTTAAATTGCAATGGCATAAGAATTGCCCAAACAAGCTATAAAAATTATGTTATAAGTGGAAATACATTAGACCCTATAAACACTAAATTTAGAGTATTTATAGCAAACATAAACCAAGTAGGAGAATTTACCGGTTTTCAGGAGTTTATCAAACAAGATACCTTAAGTCATACCGGCAGCATGGCTACAAACTATAACAAGAAACGTTTGCTAAATGCAGGGGCAGTGATAGATACAAACAATACCAGCTATCACGCCTATTATTTATTGACCGATTTTAATGGCAATCTGATAAATGAAAACATAGACAGTCTGGCATTGGCAGGTTACGAAAGTATTTTTTATGCTGCTTCTAACGCGTTTGACGGTGGCTATATAGTAGCCGGGCAGCGCAGTGCAGTGCCGATAGTATCCGGAGGCGGGTATGTGCCTTATCACCCTTATGTTGTTAAAATAGACTCATTGGGCAACCGCCAGTGGGATAAACTATACACCGCCCACGGACCACCCTTGTTTGCCTGGATAAAAGCCATACAGCCCGCCCCCAATGGCAGCGGTTATTTCTTGCTCGGCACTACCGGTAATTTGGTAGTTGGTGATGTATTGCTGATAAAAATAGATACTGCCGGCAATGAGCTGTGGCATAAAAGATACGATTTAAGCGTGGGTTTAGACGAGTTCATAGGCGAGCAAGGTTCTACAATACTCCCTACTTCCGATGGCGGCTTGGTGATAACCGCATACTACCGCGACCCCGACCCTTTTACAGGCTGTTGTCCTCCCTTTAATAGATA
>DDVC01000146.1 GCA_002345145.1 Bacteroidetes bacterium UBA2322 | reverse complement strand
TCAATGAAAATATTGACAAACTGTTATTCAAACTTATTTCTGTTTTCAATGAATTTGATTTTAAAATTTTACCAAATGAAGTAATTGGGTACATACTTGAAAACCTTTTTCCAAAAGAAGAAAAACAACAATTTGGGCAATATTTTACACCCGAAAAATTGGCTTACTTAGTGGCATTTCCCGCCATCAAAAACCGTAATTATATAGTTTTTGACCCGACATCGGGCACAGGAACATTTTTGAATGTATTTTATGAAATCTTGAAATATTACGGAACAAAAACGCACCAACAAATTTTATCGCAAATTTTTGGTAATGATATTTCACACTTTCCTGCGGTATTGTCGGTGATAAATCTTTACAAGCAAGAAGTTCACGACCTTGCCAATTTTCCACGAGTTACAAGGGCAGATATTTTCAATTTATTGCCTATGCAAGTCATCAAAATTCCCGATAATGTGAATATTGACAAACTGAATGATGTGCAAATACCTGAATTTGATGCAGTTATCAGTAATTTTCCATTTATACAACAAGAAGATATACCCAATAATGTTCTTTCAGCCTATTTCCGAAAAGAGTTTCAAAATACACAAAAAGCATTTTTGAATGGTGCTAATTTTGAAATAAACGAAAGAAGTGATTATTACATTTATTGCTTTTATCATTCCTTAAAGTTTTTGAAAGATAACTGTTATTTGTCTGCAATAACTTCTAATGCGTGGCTTGGAAAAAATTACGGGTTGCAGTTCAAAGAATTTTTGTTAGACAACTTTCATATTCAATATGTTGTAAAGAGTAATGCTGAACATTGGTTTAAAGACAGCAAAGTAAGTACAATTTTTGTCGTTTTACGCAAAGTCAAGAGCAATACAAAGCCTACAAAATTTGTAACTTTCAACTTTAAAATTGAAAGTCAATTTACTGATTTACATCAAATTGAGAATTTTTACAATGAAATCGCAAATTGCGAAACGTTTACAAATTGGACACAAGACCAACAATTTAAAACGGTTTATTACAGTAAAGACGGAAGCACAAGAGTTAGCATAGTAGAAAAAAATTATTTGGACAATTCTTTGCAAACCCAAGAAAATTGGGCAATCAATTTTATTGCACAAAATCCACTTTCAATTTTTGATAAGGTTTTAATCAACCCTTTTCCTACACTCATAGACTCAGGACGTGGCACGAGAACAGGTTGGGATAAAATGCACATTATCAGCAAAGAAGAACAAAAAAAACTTCAAATTGAAAACAACTTTTTACAACCTATTTTAAAGTCTAGCACCGATATAGAAAGTATTTTACACAGCAAACAGTTAGACGATTTTCTGTTCATTTGCGATAAGTCGGAAACAGATTTGAAAAGCCAATATCCCAATGCTTACAAATGGATAAAAAAATGGGAAACTGAAAAGAACAAAACAGGTATTTTATTACCAACTGTTTTTGCAGGACGACAGCCATTTTGGTACACTTTAAAAGCGGAAGAACCTGCAAATATTTTTATCTCTATAAACCCAAATGAAAAACTATTTTTCAGTTACACAACACAAAAAATAGGTTTAAATCAGCGTTTGGTAGCCATAAGAGCCGACAAAGATACAGAACTTATTACTGCATTGTTGAACTCAATCGTAAGTTTACTAATTGTTGAACTTAACGGAGTTTCAAGAAATTTAGGGGCATTAGACTTAAATGCAGACTTTTTCAAAACAAAAATGAAAATACTAAACCCTAACTTACTGAATAGCAAACAGAAGCAAGATATTTTAGCAAGTTTTACAACGATTAGTAACAGAGCAATAGAAAGTTACAAAACAGAATTTCAGCGACAAGATCGACAAGAATTTGATCTGACTATTTTATCGGCTTTCGGTTTTGATGCTCTCCTACTTAACCAACTCTATGAAATTTTGACCACAAACATAATAAATAGGATAGAAATGAAAAACCGATAAAACAAACTACTCATTACCCAAATAAGGCATACTATTGAACGTATCCTCCATACTCCTAACTCATCATTCATCTCTTATCTCTTCCCACATGTCCCAAAATATAGAATTTAACCGCAACGAAGACTGGCTCAAATTATCGGTATCTAACATGCGCAAGTACCTGCACAAAATAGAGCAGGGCGGCGGCAAAAAAGCCATAGACAAACTGCACGAGCAAGGAAAACTTAGCGCCCGCGAGCGCATAGCCCTACTGATAGACCCCGGCAGCAATTTTTTAGAAATAGGCGCTTTTGTAGGGTTTGAAATGTACGAAGAATATGGCGGCTGTCCGGCAGGCGGCGTAGTAACCGGCTTGGGTTATGTATGTGGCAGGCTCTGCGTAATAGTAGCCAATGATGCTACCGTAAAATCGGGCGCATGGTTTCCTATTACAGCTAAAAAAAATCTTCGGGCACAGGAAATTTCTATCGAAAACAGGTTGCCCATTATTTATTTGGTGGACAGCGCCGGCGTATTTCTGCCACTGCAAGACGAAGTTTTCCCCGATAAAGAGCATTTTGGACGCATATTCCGCAACAACTCCGTTATGTCGGCAATGGGCATTCCGCAAATAGCGGCTATTATGGGCAGTTGTGTTGCCGGTGGCGCTTACCTGCCCATTTTGTCTGACGAGGCGCTCATAGTAGATAAGACAGGCTCGGTTTTTTTGGCAGGTCCTTATTTGGTAAAGGCGGCAATAGGCGAAGATGTGGACAGCGAAACGCTGGGCGGGGCTACTACCCACTGCGAAATATCGGGCGTAACCGATTACAAAATGCCCGATGACCCTACATGTCTTGCCGCTATCAGAAACATCATCGGCAGGCATGGTCATACCACAAAAGCCGGATTTGACCGCATAGAACCGCAACTACCCGCCTTGCCCGAACAAGAAATATACGGCATTTACCCCGAAGAAGGTAAAAAGCCCTACGATATGCTGGAACTCATAAAACGACTGGTGGACAACTCAGAAGTGCAGGAGTATAAAGCAGGTTATGGAAAATCTATTATATGTGCTTACGCCCGTATAGATGGCTGGGCGGTGGGTATAGTAGCCAACCAGCGCACCGTGCTGCGCAGCAAAAAAGGCGAAATGCAATTAGGCGGGGTTATTTACTCCGATTCTGCCGATAAAGCCGCCCGATTTATCATGAACTGCAACCAAAAGCGCATACCATTGGTGTTTTTGCAAGATGTAACGGGCTTTATGGTAGGCAGCCGCTCTGAGCAAGGGGGCATTATTAAAGACGGCGCTAAATTGGTAAATGCAGTTGCTAATTCAATTGTGCCTAAGTTTACCATTGTAGTAGGCAATTCTTATGGAGCAGGCAACTACGCCATGTGCGGTAAAGCCTACGACCCCCGACTGATTGTTGCTTGGCCAAGCGCCAAAATAGCCGTAATGGGCGGCGAGCAAGCTGCAAAAACCTTGCTTCAAATTCAGGTGGCAAGCAAAAAGAAACAGGGTTTGCAAATAAGCCCCGAAGAAGAAAACAAACTCTTGCAAGAAATTACCAACCGCTACAACCGACAAACCACACCTTATTATGCCGCTGCCCGACTTTGGGTAGATGCCATTATTGACCCGCTCGAAACCCGAAAGGTTATTTCTATGGGCATAGAAGCCGCTAACCATGCACCCATAACCCAGCCTTTTGGCACCGGGGTTTTGCAAACGTAGGCACTAAACCCGCCTACCAACACCTTTACCTTAGTTTGTATCAAATTTAAGGCATTCCCAATAGTTATAAGTAAAAACCAAGTCGGCTTTGAGCAACCTATTTAGATAGACTCCGCCAACAGTGTACTAAGCAAGTTGTTCAAATCTGCCTTAAATTTGAGGTAGTCTGTACCGGTAGCCGGACCGGAAAAGCCGGTGTGAATGTGCCGCACTTTACCTTTGCGGTCTATAAAAATGGTGGTGGGGAAAGAGGTAAAACTTTCAAGCGCCGGAAGCGCTTGCAAGGCGGCGTTTTTAGAGGCTTTACCTGCATACAAAATAGGATATGGCAGGTTAAAGTGTTGTTTATATCGTTGTAAGGCGGGTTTAGCTTCGTCAAGGTTATTGGCTGCTTCAAAGGCAAGGGCTACCATTTCTAACCCTTTGCTGTTGTACTGCCGGTAAATATCGGCATACAGGGCGGTTTCGTCCATGCAGTTGGGGCACCAGGTACCCATAGCTTGTACCATAACCACTTTGCCGGCAAACTTGCTATCGGAGAGCGAAACCATATTGCCCTGCACATCGGGAAAAGAAAAACTTATCTGCTCTGCTCCTTTTTTGAGTTTTGTTAAATTAAGCGGGTTAGGCAATGAAACCGTATCATCGCGGTAGCCATACCAGCGTTCGTGCCAATGATTGCCCGACCAAAAATTGCCGTCTAAATCGCCTTCATCGTTTACGTAAGCGGTAAAAAGGAAAGCATGAGCGCCGTCAAAACAAGATAGTTTGAGGGTTCTGTCATCCACAATGCCTTGCAGAAAACGGTAATCGCCGGTGGGCGTTAAAAAAGTACCGGTAACATGGTAGTCATCTTGCTCAAAAATGCCAATGGCGTCGGTTTTACTTTTTTTGTCATCGGCAATAAACATTACAGCCCAGCGTCCGCTTACAGATGCGTGGAACTCAGCAAGCGGCTCATCAAATCGGGTAGTATCACCGTGTATGGCGTAAAATTCTAATTGGTAATCATCGCCCTTGGCATAATTGTACCAACTGCCCAAAATGCGTTTTTCGTTAAATTTACCCTTTATCTGTGACCCAAATACAGGTAAGGTAAACACTACCGAATCATGCTCAAAGGTTATATCGGTAACTTTTATGCGTTCCTGAGCGTTTATAATATCGGCTTGGTAACTGCCATCGGGCAGCCGGGTGAGGTCAAAATTAAATGGCAGTTTTTCTTTATCGGTAAGCGAAAGGGTAGCTCGCCATCGTCCTTCGTTCAGGGGTGAGTTGGTTTTTGGGGTTGTTTTATCGTTTGTTGGCTCTTGCCGGCAGGCAGCAAAAAAAAGCAACAACAGTAAAGAACCGGCAATAGCTGCAAGCCGGAAAAAAGGGTTAACAAACATGTCAATTAGTTTGAAGTAATAACGATAAAATGCCCTGTAAATTATTATCAAAGAACCCGATGTTTAAAAATCTGCTCCTACCCAACCTTTGTAAATGGCTTTCTGTGCTTTGGTAGGATTAGGCAGTTTTGTAATGGAGTAGCTAAACATGGGCAGGGTTTGCAACTTAACCGGAATTGTTTTTAGCAATCCTGCACGGCTCACCAATACATTAACGGTATCGCCTGCTTTGTATCGGGCAATGGTGTTTTTCAGCTCAGTATCGGAGCTTACCCTAACATTATTAACGGCAATAACTTCATCGTTTACATTTAGCCCTGCATCATAACCGCAGCTACCTCGTTTTACCCGGCTAATGGTTAGCCCACCGGCGCCGGCAGTGGTGGTAATACCCAAATTAGGTTCGTTAGTAGGGAGCGCATTAGTGAGGGTTAAACCGGCATAACCTAAGTATAGTTTGTAATCTATGGGTTTAGTGCCGTAAACGTAATCGTTTAGGAAATTGGTAAAAGAAACGCCTGCAATGGCGGCTAAGGCATCGGCAAACTCTTGCTCAGTAAACCCTCTGTTTAAATCTTTGTAGTAGGTTTTATAGAGAAAACGCAGCAGGTCATCGAGGTTTTTTTCGCCTTTGGTATGGTGTCTTACGGCTAAATCCATCATAACGGCAACCACAGCGCCGCCATTATAGTAACTAACTGTGGCATTATCAGCGTTTTCATCGGGGCGGTAATACTTAATCCATGCATCAAGACTGGACTCGGCAAGCGGGTGAACCTGTGTGCCGGGTTTGCTGTCCACACCGGCAATTTTTCCGGCAAGCAGATTGAGGTATTTTTCGGGTTGGTGAAAACCGGCGCGCAGTAAAATGAGGTCGTCATAATAATCGGTAAATCCTTCGGCAATCCAGAGTTGTCGGGTATAATTTTCTTTCTCGTAGTCAAAGGGACCCAGTTCAATGGGGCGCAGGCGTTTAACATTCCAAAGGTGAAAGTATTCATGAGCCACCAACCCCAGCCAATTAAGGTAGTTAGAGGTGGGTTCAAAATTCCATCGGGGGTTCATAAGGGCGGTAGAGTGCAGGTGTTCCAGCCCTCCACCGGCATTTTGGGTGTTTATTTGAATAAAAGTGTAATCTTGGCAGGGGTGTTCGCCAAAAATTTGGGTAGTTGTTTCTACAATGCGCGGAATGTCGGCAGCCATTTTTTGGAGGTTGTGGTTGCCATCGCCGGCTATTGCTAAGTGGTGTGGAATGCCGGCTGCGGTAAAGGTAATGGTTTCCTGATTTCCGAGCAGCATGGGTGAGTCGGCAAGTGTATCAAAATCGGGTGAGTGGAGCAGCCATTGATTTTTACTGTTCACCGGTTTTAGCGCTGTATTTATCTTGTTCCAATTTTTTGGCGGATTTATTTGAATGGAAGCAGGCAGTTGCAAGTAACCGTCTAAGTACATAAACACGCTGTTGGGGCTAATAAAAGCCATATCCGAATCTAAAAAACTGGTTCGCACACTCAATTCATAAGAATATACCAAATAGCGCACCGTAACCTTGCCGCCTGCGCTGTTGCAGTTGTTTACTTCCCATGTATTCTTTTGTGTTTTAATAGCCGGGAGCACATTTCCTTTGGTATCGGTAGCGGTAAAACTTTCTACCTTTCGCGAAAACTCCCTTACCAAATAGGAGCCGGGAGTCCATACTGCCATTTTTACGGCAAGCGTATCGGCAGGCGGGTTTTCTATGTGCATATCTACCACAAAATAGTGCGTATGTGGCTCAGGCATAGATAAGGTATAAGACAAGCGAGGCTGTGCAATAGTTTCCAAAGTAAATAAGTTTATGAGTATTAATACTAAAATAATTGGAAGGCTTTTTAGTGAGTACATGCTTAATTTTTTTGGTAGCAAAGGTAGGGAAAAAGAATGCAAACAAAGAAACAACTTTTAGTAGGTTTGGTTGTTAAAAACTTGGGTGTAGAAAGTATGCCTATCTTTGCAGAAAGTAAAACCCTTTTTAGGGCAACTTGTGGCAACCTTTTTACTCCTAAACTAATTACGTAACGCTAAATAATTCAATTTATGGTGGGGATAGAAATGCAACTCAATCCTGCTTTATACCTAAGAAACCCGGTAGAAACCTCATTGGGGCGGCGAATTATTGAAAAAAGCATTGAATTGATTGCGCAAATGGGCTTTGAAGAATTTACCTTCAAAAAATTAGCTACGGCGCTCAGTTCTACCGAAGCCTCTATTTACCGGTATTTTGAAAACAAACACAATTTATTGGTTTACTTAGTATCTTGGTATTGGGAGTGGATGCGTTTTAAAATAAATATTCAAACCGCCAACCTCTCTAATGCCGAGCATAAATTACAGGTAATCATCAAAATTTTGGTGGAAGCCTCCATTGAAGACCCTGCCACTCCGTTTATAAATGAAACCCTATTGCATAGTATTGTGGTGGCTGAGTCAGCAAAGGCATACCGTACCAAGCAGGTAGATGCAGAAAATAAAGACGGCTTTTTTCTTAAATACAAAGCCTTAGTTGCTAAAATAACCGAAATTATATTAGAAATAAACCCCAATTTTCCTTATCCTCGCGCTTTGGGAAGCAATTTAGTAGAAATGGCAAATGACCATATTTACTTTGCCAAACATTTACCCCGATTAACCGATATTAGCGTGTCCGGAGATGACTACAAAGAGGTAGAAAAACTACTCATGTTCTTTGCATTTGGTATTTTGAACGGCTCAAAACAAGTGTTCAACCCTACGCCCAACGGCAATGGAATGGTATAAGAGGTGGTGAAACAGAACAAATCTACCCCCAAAGAACCCATGCCTCCCCGAAAACGCAAATGTAAAGAGGTACAATAATTACACTCGCAGACACCCCAAACCCAATTTTTGCCATCTTGTGTTTGGGGTAAATGATTTTGGTAAGTTGTAACCACCTTAACATAAGCGATAACCGCCCTTGCCTTGCAAACAAATGGTTACAATTACCAGCCCAACCTGCATTTTTTTTGCCTCTTGCATACTGCATGACTGTAAAACCTGTACTTTTCGGTAAAAATCTATCAACATGACGCTATCCTCCAAAATTCAGCCTTTTTTTTCTACTTTACTACTTGTATTGTTGTTGCACCACACAGCCTGCAGTTACAGCGGCAATCGTGATAATGCCGCCTACAAAAGCTCCGAACCTGTAACACCTGCTACATACCAAGATGAATCGGCAGGCTCTACTGATGTGGCAACTGATGAATCAGGCGGCTCTGCACTCACAGTAACCGGCAACCAAACAGCCGAACCCACGCCCACTAAAATTATCAAAACCGCCAATGTAAAATTGCAGGTCAAAAATTATGCGCAGGCGTTGCAAACCGTAAAACAATTAGCAGCAAACCAGCAGGCAACCGTAAGCGGCGAAAATGAGTACAATAGTCATTACCGGTTAGAAAACAGCATGACCATACGCGTACCGGCACAACGGTTTGACACCTTGGTAAACCAGTTGCTAACCGTAGCAATTTATGTAGAAAACAAACAGATTAGCTCAGAAGATGTGGGTGAGCAATATGTGGATATAGAAGCCCGAATGAATGCTAAAAAACAAGTAGAAGCCCGATATTTGGAACTACTTAAAAAAGCCGGCAAAATTGAAGAAATTTTAGCGGTAGAGCGTCAATTGGGGCAAATTAGGGAAGAAATAGAAGCTGCACAGGGTAAACTTAAATACTTTGATAACAGAGTAAAGTTTAGCACCATCAATTTAACCATGTATCAACAATTAGACTACACCGCCCCTAATCCTGAAAGAAGTTTTTGGGGACGCCTAAAAGAAGCCTTTTTTAACGGCTGGAGCGGACTGCTTGAGTTTTTTGTGGTACTTATTAACCTGTGGCCATTCCTTATTATAGGGGGCGCGCTGTTTTTGTTGCTACGCAAATGGCGAAAAAACCGAAAAAATAGCCAACCAACCAAAAACTAAAGCCAAACATAAACCGGTGCAAAAAAACAGCTTGCCAAACTTGGTAAACTAAGCATTGCACACTACCTTTGTAATCTGTTTTGCAACTATATAAAGGTAATTTACCACACTTGCAAAAAAACAAATAACATGAATGACCTTCCTGCCCCAGACAAACGCCCCATACGGGTATTAGTAGCCAAAGTAGGGTTAGACGGACATGACCGCGGCGCAAAGGTAATCAGCTCCGCCCTGCGCGATGCGGGAATGGAAGTAATTTATACCGGTCTTAGGCAAACACCGCAAATGGTGGTAAATGCCGCTTTACAGGAAGATGTTGATGCCATAGGTATAAGCATTTTATCGGGTGCACACATGACCGTTTTCCCAAAAATCATTCAATTGATGAAAGAAAACCACTTAGATGACGTTTTGCTCACCGGCGGCGGCATTATTCCCGATGAAGACCGCGAAGAACTGCGAAAAATGGGGGTTGGCGAGTTGTTTCCGCCCGGTATAGATACTGCTACTATAGTAAACTATATTACCAACTGGGTAGAGCAACACCGCACCGGCAACCTCCTTACCAATTCTGAAAACTGAAACCCGCCTTAACCACTAAACGTTGATGCTTTAACTTATTTGTGGTGGTAAAAAGGGTAAATTTTGAACGAAAAATTTTTTTTTCATAAAAAAGCAGTACTTTTACACCCGAATTAACAAAAAGGTTCTTTATGAAAAATTTTAAACAACTAACAGTAGGCTTGGCTGTGGCTCTTTTTTTTGCCGGCGCAACCAACGTGTTTGCTCAAGCCGATGGGGATTTACCCCCCAATGCAGTAGCCGGTAAGTGCTATGCAAAGTGTCTGATCCCCGATCAGTACGAAACCGTAACCGAGCAAATCCTGCTCAAGGAAGCCTCTTCGCGTATTGAAGTTGTTCCGGCTGTTTATGAAACAGTATCTGAGCAACTCTTAGTGAAAGAAGGCTACAAAGTATTAGAAATTGTACCCGCTACCTTTACCACCGTTGATGAGCAAATCCTGGTAAAAGAAGCCGGTAGCCGTTTAGACTATGTACCCCCCGTGTACGAAACCGTAACCGAACAAGTATTGGTTTCGCCCGCTACTACCAAATGGGTACAAGGTAAAGCTGACCGCAATTGTTTAAACGAAGACCCCGAAAAATGTAAAGTTTGGTGTTTAACCGAAGTGCCCGCTCAGTACAAAACCGTAACTAAGCAAGTACTTAAAACACCCGCTACCACCCGCGAAACGCCTATTCCGGCTGAGTACAAAACCATTACCAAAGCCGTAGTACAAACACCTGCCTCTACCCGCGAACGCGAAGTAGCCGCCGAGTACAAAACCGTAACCAAGCAAGTACTCCGCTCACCCGCTACCACCCGCGAAGTAGAAGTTCCGGCTGAATACAGCACCATTACCAGCCAAAAATTGGTTAAAACCGGTGGTTTTACTGATTGGGTTGAAGTTCTCTGTGAAGCTAAAGTTACTGCCGCTAAAGTAAGAGAAGTACAAGAAGCCTTAAAAACCCGTGGTTATGACCCCGGACCGGCTGATAACGTAATGGGTCCGCGCACCAAAGCTGCCTTAGTTCAGTTCCAGAAAGACAACGGTTTACCCACCGGTAACCTCAACATTGAAACGCTCCGCGCTTTAGGTGTTTCTGGCAAATAATTAAAGCAACAACATAAATGATAAAAAAACCCCCGGCATTTTATGTCGGGGGTTTTTCGTTTATGGCTCTCTTATATTTGCAGGTTTGCTCAGGTCCGACACCCCTAACCTACTGTTTGGTCAATACCAATTCCTTATGGTTATTTTGCAGTTTTTTTTACCAAGTTTCCCAAACCCGTAAAACTTAACAACCAAGTTATCTAAAATTTGCCAATACATTCATTAACTATAACATAAACCCTTTTCGCACTATTATATCTGAGCCGTCTGCCATTAAAACCGAATGAGGCTGCTGCATATATGGTGCAAATTGGCTTCCGTATAAGGCAGCCACATGGCAGTTTACCGCCCATTTTTGTATGGTATAGGTTTTCCACTGTGGGTGTTCTACTTGGTATGCCATAGTTTTTTCTTTGCTATACCGGTTATACCCCCAGTAATGCTCGGTAATAAAAGCCTCTGCCGAATTGGGTTGTAATGCCCGCGCAGTGGGTTCGGCTACTACGCGCATATAATTCCACTCTTTTTGATGCCGCCATTGGTAGCTCACCCTAAGCTCAGTATTGGTTTGCTCTATAAGGTGTTGCATGGGCATACACACATACGGCTCATGATACAACCATCGGGCAGTAAGCGCTATAGCACATCGGGGTACAATTTCTTTTATGAAAACTACCCCGCGCTGCCATTTTCCGGCATCGTCTTTACCTTGCACATAAAATCGCAGGTTTACCTCCTCAAAATTTGTATGCCAAGGTATGCTTATGCCCTTTACCCGCGTTTGCGCAAACAAAAAACCCACCAAACTAACAAAGGTATGCCCCTCCCACGTATCTAAATACGTGCCGGCAGGCAAAAAGGGGGTTAATATATGGGGCGGCACTTCATAGTTAAACATAACCAAATGCTGCCATTTGGCAGTTAAAAACGGCGCTTGGGGCATAATGCAGTATTTGGCGGTAAAGGTAGTTCTTGCTCGCCAAAAAACAATAACAACCCGCCACCCGTTTACGGCTAACAGTTGGTAGCCATTTTAGAAAAACTGACCAAAAACTGTAACTTTGCCAAAAAAATAACCTATAATGAACTATTGGACTGAACTGAGCATAGAATACGCTAACCAAAAATCGTATCTTGATGATTTGTTTCAGGTGTATCCTGCCATTCCCGAAGGAATTAGGGAAATGAGCCAAGAAAGTTGGAACAGAATAGAACAAGCCTTTAAAAATAGGGATAATACTTCACTAATCAAAGAACTATTGCAGTTAGATTTGTTTCCTATCAAAGACAGTTACATTGCTTTTCTGAAACGAGATAGCTCATCAATAGAACGAAATCCTAAAACTATAAACCGAATTTGTGGCAGGTTATACGACATGGGACTTGACAAAATTTTTGAAAAATGTAGCGAACCTAAAGAAACCAACCGACAAATTGGACCCTTTTTTCGGAGGTGGCTCAACAGAAAGGCATTGGGCATACAACCTATTGGATTAGAAGAATTTACAAACTCTGATGAAGATGCTATTTTGAACGGTAGCGACCAAGAATTAGCCGCTTTTGGCAGTGATGTTTTGAACTATAAACGAGATAAAGGGCTTGACTTTGTGGCACGTTTTAACAAGCAGTATATAATAGGTGAAAGCAAGTTTTTAACAGACTTTGGCGGACACCAAAACGCACAATTTTCAGATGCCGTCAGTACAGTCCAAACTAAGAATGTGAAAACTAAAAAAATATTAATATTAAATACTTATTTATTTTCGTCAAATTACAGTGAACTCCACAAAGATATTTCTGAAGCATATAAAGATTACATCACCATGAGCGTATTAGTACTGACAACATTTTTACATAAATTATAATATTTAGAAATGAAAAACCACAATAATCAGATTTTATATGTTCACGAACATAAAATCAAAGATGTTTGTAAAATAGGTATTGGTACTATTGAGCGTGCAAAAAAAGCATACCAATATCAAAACAATGACAAAGATTCTCAAAAAAATAAGTTAGCAATTTTTTCATTTGAAAATACTGATGCTATCACAATAGAAAAAATTTGCAAGCAGGTCTTGAAACGAATAAATTCTACTGAATTTTATGTTATTGAATTTTACAAGGCATGTCTATTATTCACTCTTATTGGAGGAAAATTAGACGAAACTAACTCGCAGTATATCGACCGTAGCAAAATTAGTGTGAAAATAGCTAACCCTTCAGTGAAGAATACGATTCCTTTGTCTGAACGCTTTGCAGATTTGGTCAAATCATTAGTTGAAAATTATGATCATCTGATAAATGAAGTTAAAAACGAGTTAAATAATAATGGGAAAAGAAATGTCTTACTTACAAAAGAAGAATTTTATATGTACAATAAAAGCGGAAAACGAACGGGCTGGAAAACCTATAAAGAACAATGGTATTATCGTACAGGTGTTGATGCCACAACACTATCTAAATACATTAAGATTATTGAAAGAAAAATAAATGATTAGCCGGTGGTTATATAGCATACACAAACAAATTACAAGGCACAGAATTTTTAGAATTTTTACGTGAAAGGTTGATGCTACTTAAAATGCTTTTGTCTGAGCAAGGTTCCATTTATTTGCATATTGATTACAAAATTGGACATTATGTCAAAATCGTAATGGACGAAATTTTTGGTGCAGAAAATTTCAGAAATGATATTACACGCATAAAATGCAACCCTAAAAACTTTGCAAGAAAGGGTTACGGCAATATCAAAGACCTGATTTTGTTTTATTCCAAAAGCGAATGCCCTATTTGGAACGAACCTAAAATGCCTTATACACAAGAAGATAAAACAAAACTTTTTCCTAAAACAGACAAAAACGGCAAACGATATACCACTATCCCCTTGCACGCCCCAGGCGAAACTCAAAATGGTAATACTTCGCAGGCTTTTAAAGGGATATTGCCCCCAAAAGGCAGGCATTGGCGAACAGACGTAGCCACCTTAGAACTTTGGGACAAACAAGGGCTTATTGAGTGGTCGGAAAATGGAAATCCACGCAAGAAAATCTACTTAGACGAGCAGGAAGGGAAACGAGTACAAGATATTTGGGAAATGAAAGACCCACAATATCCCTTGTACCCCACAGAAAAAAATGCCGATTTATTGAATTTAATTATCAAAACTTCTTCAAATGCAGATAGTTATGTGTTGGATTGTTTTTGCGGTTCGGGAACAACTTTAAAATCGGCACAACTTTTAGGCAGATTTTGGATAGGCATAGACCAATCTGAACAAGCTATAAAAGTAAGCGCCAAAAAATTAGATAGCATTACAAGTGATATATTTACACCTAAACCCACCTACGAACTAATCAGGTGCGAAATAGAAAATACAACTACCAACATTGCCTTTGTGGCAAGGCAGGCAGACATGCTACCTTGAATGTTTAGGCGTTCTATGGGCTTAACGGAAGTGCTGCTATACCCGCCCTGCACAAGCGCTATTGGGCTATCGGGCTTTAAATAGTGGTTGTTTTTGGTTAATTTTGCGCCATGCAATTTACCGCCCTACGTTCGTTTTACCAATTTAGCCTGCGCATCTTGGCGCTACTGCTGCTGCTATTGCCTGCATTATATATCATTCACTCAAACAAGGCAACAGGTTCAGAAAGAGTAGCGGCTGCCCGAAACAGCAAAGATGCCCTGCTGCGCACCTTGTTTACCCAAAAAGGGGTAAATTATCCGCCCCAACAGCTTTATATACGCGTGTTTAAGAGCGAAAACATCTTAGAAGTTTGGGCTGCCAACAAAACGAGCAAGGTTTATACCCATATTAAAGATTACCCGGTTTGTGCTATGTCGGGCAAATTGGGTCCTAAACGCAAAGAGGGCGATGAACAAGTGCCCGAAGGGTTTTACCACATCGGCAACATGAACCCTTACAGCGCTTACCACCTATCTATGCTGGTAACTTATCCTAACGCCTCCGACCGCATACTCAGCAAACACAGCCGGCTGGGTGGCGATATTTATATTCATGGCAACTGCGTTTCTATTGGCTGCATTGCCATTACCAACCCCCTCATTGATGAGCTTTACTGGCTTACTGCCCAAGTGCGAACACACAGTCAAAAAAAAGTGCCGGTACATATTTTTCCCACAAGGTTGTCTAACTTAAAATACAACCTGCTTTGTTACCTCTATCCCGATATGCCCGATATGCTCCGGTTTTGGGCAGGGCTTAAACAAGGTTACGACTGGTTTGAACAGCATAAAACCCTGCCGGTTATGGAGGTAAACGCATCGGGTTTTTACCAAATTTCTAACACCAACTCCCAACCATGAAACCCAATCGGCATTACCTGTTCCTTTTTATCCTCTCCTGTTGGGTAGCCTTGTTGGTTAGCTGCCAGCCCAAGCAGGTTATGCCTACACCCTATGATTCAGATGCCAACCAATGTTTGCACGAAGAACTAACAGCCATTAAAGATTGCATTGCCGATATTATACAGCCCACCGATGAGGAGCTGCTATACCAAACTGCCCACCTACTGCTCAATGCCCTTGCTTGTGCCCATATTCCCAGCGCACTGTTATACGCTAAACCCGAAGCGCTGAGCATGTTGCTCCGCATCAATATAGACCAAATCAACAATTTTGAGGTCAAAAGCCTTGACGTGTTTTTGCTGAAAGGGGTGATTGCTGTTTATGTAAACAACCGCTCTGCCAGCCTACGGCTCGTTTTTTCCCGAACCGATAAGTACGCCCCATGGGTAATGACAAGTATAAAATAAACAGCAACCCCTACCCTACCCAATTTACCGTTTTAGCCGCCTTAAACCCGCCTAAGTTTACAAACATCATTACCCAACTTCCTAATGCTTAAACTTAACCTGCCCTTTTTGTTTTTGGCTTTCCTCTTTGGCGCTATGGCACAGGGGGTTGCACAAGTACACCCTAAAACAGGGCTTACTTATGAGCTGCAAATTAAAAAAGCCGACAACCCTATTAAGTTAGACGGCAACCTGCAAGAACCCGATTGGAAAAATGCCGCCGTAGCCGAGCAGTTTTACCAAACCCTACCCGATGACCTCAATTTTGCCCAATCTAAAACAGAGGTAAGACTTACCTATGACGACCAAAACCTCTACATAGCGGCAGTTTGTTTTGATGATTTATCGGGTAATTATATTATCCAATCCCTCAAACGCGATTTTTCTTACCCCGTAACCGATGCTTTTGTGGTATTTATTGACCCGTTTGGCAATAAAACTACCGGTTTTAGTTTTGCCGTAAGCCCAATGGGGGTAGAGCGGGAGGGGTTATTAGAAAACGGCGGCGTTTTTGGGGTTACCACCAGTTGGGACAACCGATGGTTTTCTGCCGTTACCCGGCAAGATGACCGGTGGGTAGTGGAAATGGCAATACCTTTTAAAACCCTGCGCTATGACGAAACCCTGCCGGTTTGGAACATCAATTTTTCCCGAAACGACCTCAAACGCCCCGAAACCTCTACCTGGTCGCCCGTGCCTACGCAGTTTAATGTGGCTTCGCTGGCATTTGCCGGCAAGCTCCTATGGGATACCCCACCCAAAAAAGCCGGCGGTAACGTATCGGTTATTCCCTACCTGCGCACTTCTGCCAGCCGAAATTACGCCACCCAATCTGCCGCCAAATTAGACAACCCCACCGGCGGTGCCGATGCAAAAATTGCTATTACCAGTTCGCTCAATTTAGACCTTACCATTAACCCCGATTTTTCGCAGGTAGAAGTGGACCAACAAGTAACCAACTTGGAACGGTTTAACCTCTTTTTTCCCGAAAGACGACAATTTTTTATAGAAAACTCCGATTTGTTTCAGTTTGGCACCTCCTCTATGCGTCCGTTTTTTTCGCGGCGCATAGGGCTGGCTGTGCCTATTTTGTTTGGAGCAAGGCTAAGCGGCAACCTCAATGAAAACTGGCGCATAGGGCTGCTCAATATGCAAACCGAAGGCATACCCGGCAGCCTCCAAAGCCAAAACTATGGCGTGGCTACCCTGCAACGAAAACTGTTTACCCGCTCCACCGCCACCGCCTTCCTTATTAACCGCCAATCTTTTGGCAACAAAAAACCCGATGCCGATGATTTTAACCGCGTTGCCGGCATTGAACTGCGCTACCGCTCTGCCAATAACCGCTGGGCTTCTGATGTGCTTTACCACCAGTCGGTTACCCAATACGACTCTGAAAAATTTAATCAAAACGCCTTCCAAAAAGCCGGTCTTCATGCCAACCTAAGTTATGAAAGCCGACACCTCTACGCCTTTGCCTCTGCCGAATACGCCGGTAATTATTACATAGCCGATGTAGGCTTTTTGCAAGACCTTTACCAGCGAAACGACCAATTGCGCGCTACCCAACCGGTGGCTTACCTTGCCTCTTTGCACTATGCCGGCTATAAGTTTTACCCAAAACAACTGCCCAATATGCGATTTTGGGGCATAGAAACCGGCGGAAAAATGAGCTATTTTACCGATTTTGACCGCCTTGACCGCTGGACTTTCTTTAAACTCTTTACCTACCTGAAAGACAACAGCATTGCCCGTATATTGGTAAACAACTATAACACCCAGCTACTTTTTCCTACCAATATAACCGGACGCATGGACTCGCTGCTACAGCCCGGCTTATACCGATATACCGATGCCGGCGCCGAGTTTGAATCGGCTCCTCGAAATAAAGTATATGGCAAGTTTAGAGCCTACTACGGCAATTTTTACAACGGCGCTAAACTCACCCTTACCGCCGATGCCACCCTGCGCATACAACCCCTTGCCAATATTGCCCTTAATGTAGCCTATAACCGCATCAGATTTCCACAGGGTTTTGGCAATTCAAACCTGCTGCTGCTTAGCCCGCGGGTAGAGTTTACCTTTACCCGAAGCCTGTTTTTTACCACCTTCCTCCAATTTAACACCCAAACCCAAAACTTTAACATCAACAACCGCCTCCAGTGGCGTTTTGCTCCCATGTCGGACGTGTTTTTGGTTTTTACCGATAATATGAATACCGAAAACTTTGCCCAAAAAGATTGGGGCTTGGTACTGAAAATAAATTACTGGTTTACATTTTAAAAAAAACGCCCAAAAGCAGGTTTTATATCTTAATAGTTTGCAACTCATATCAAAATAGGTTATCTTTACACGCAAAACAGATGTGTTTTCTTGTCAAACCATAAAACCCAAAAAAAACCATGAAATACCATGCACCTAAAACACTGTTTTTTTGGGCAATTGCCCTGTTATGCTGCACTACAACAGCATGGACACAAACCGTTATTAAGATGCAAATAGAAGGTGGCGTTTTTACCCTACCTTGTAAGGTAAACAATTTGCCATTAAAATTTATCTTTGATACCGGCTCCAGCGATGTTTCTATTTCGCTTATTGAAGCAGCATTTATGGCAAAAAACGGCTACCTTACAAACGAAGATATAAGGGGCACCTCTATATACACAATAGCCAATGGTGAAGAGGTAGAAGGCGTTAAAATCAATTTGCGCAAAATTCAGATAGGCGATGTATTTCTATATAACGTAGAAGCAAGCATTATGAACAGTTTAGAAGCTCCTTTGCTCTTAGGGCAATCAGCCATTAGCCGATTGGGCAGAATAGAATTAGACTATAATGCCAATACGCTCAAAATATTGAAAAGTAATACGGTTAGCGCCCCAACTACTAAACCAAGTATCAACAGTACTATACCGGCTCTTACTAACAGCAAAACCCAAGCCATTTACGCTTTTATTAAAGCCGAAAACGAAAGAGATATTAACAAAATTATCACTCACTTTGCCTCATCGGTAAACCGGTATTACAATACCATGAACCCCACCCATACAGACCTGCGCAATTTATACGAAGCCTCATGGCGAAGATCGGCTTACGCTACTAATGAAATTATCAACATTTACCCTATTGACGATTATAGCTACGATGTGCAAGTATCTTTTACCTTTTACCTCAACTCAGAACAAAAGGAAAAAACGGTAAACAGCAAGGTAAGATTTGTATTTGACCGGTGGGGTAAAATAGTAGAAACCTATTCGGTTAAGTGATAGAGGAGCTGCACCAAAAGTGGCAAAAAACAAACAGCCATAAATACGTATGGCATTTATGGCTGTTTGTAATAGTACACTAAAACCGCACTAAGGCAGGGGGCTTACTTTACCCACTTACCTACTGCCCTATGTTGGCGGCTGTTGAGTTGCACCACATACATACCCGGCGGCAAATTGGCAGCGCCATCAATAGCGGCGGTGTGTAAACCGGCAGCGTTAGTAACCGGCAGGTTTTGTGCGGTAACCTCTTTGCCGCTAAGGTCATAAACACAAAGCCTAAGCGTTTCATTGGCGGGTTGCGGCAGTTGGTATTGAAGCAGCCAGTTGCCGGAGGCATCGGGCCAAAAGCCTTTAATGACAAAAGCAGTTTCGGCAGTAATTTGATTTACCGATAAAGGTTCACACTCTACCTGCCCGGTAAGGGTAAAAGGCGTTGAAACAGAGCCACCCTCTACCAAAAAATGAAAAGTTACATCGGTAAGTATGGTATAAATAGGGGCGGTATAGGTGTTTCCGGAAACAATAGCGCCGCCGGCAACAGCATATCCCTGCACCGCAATGCTGTAAGCGCCCAAATCATTACAAACCTCTGCCGAAATAGTACAACCCATATCCGTTACCACTAATTGGGCGGCGTTGAGCGGGTTGGGGTAAACGGTAATAGTGTAAGGCAGGGTTGCGGCAGAGCAGCCGGTTGGCACATTGGTTATTTGAGCGTTAATGTTTATGGTTTGCACTGAACAAAAACTTGGATTATCAGCAGTAAGCGAAACAGCGTTTCCGGTTAGTCCGTTACTCCATGTAATAGTATAACTATCGGGCGGCACATTGAGCAGTTGGGCGGTAAGGGTAAACTCATCGCCGCTGTTCAGTTGCAACGTTCCGTTATTGGTAGGTCCGTAAGCCAGTACCGGGCAGGCGGGTTCTTGTACGCAGGTAAACGGCTCAAAAGCCACTAAGGTAATACAGCCATCGGCATCAAGAATGCGAATAAAAGCGACTTCGCCCGATGGAATACCGGAAATTACACCGGCGCCGGTAACATCTAAGGGCACAACCAAATCGGTAACTATATCGCGTACTTCGGCAACAGTAACCCCGCTTATGGCAAAATTAAGGGAGTAAGTCAGGTTATCGGGCGAGCAGTTTTGGCTAATCAGAGCAATATCGGGCTGGGCGGTTTGCACTACGTTTATGGCATATCTTTCGCCCTCGCAGCCGGTAGCGGGCTCAAACAAAGCGGCAAAATAAGCGCCGGGCGCAGGAACGGTAAACTCAGCGCCGGTATAAATGGGCGTGGTGGCAGAGAGCGAGTCATATACATGATAGGTATAATCGCCACCGGCAGGCAGTTGCAGGGTAATGGTAGGCAGCGCTACGTTATAGCAAGCAAGTACAGAAGCAGGCGGCGGCGTTATGGTGGGCAAGGCGCAGGCAACATACCCGTTAAAAACCGAAGCCGTGTTTATAGGATGGCAGGTATAAAGTGCGGTTAATGCCGTACCAAAAGCGGTATTGCCCGAAAAAGAGCCATACTTACAAGTAGCAGTAAGGGTATTTTTAACCCAGGTTTGGTCGGCAGTGTTGCAAGTTCCGTTAGTCCAGCCGGTATCGCCCGGGTCGTTGCCTATCTGCCCAAAAACGTCCACATTAAAAGTACCGTTGTGCAGCGCTACGGCATCGTTGCCGTTAAAGTTAAGGTTGCCCGATGTAAGGTTGGGCGTTAATCCGGCAAGGGCTGCGCTGGGGTGTGCAACAAGGTAATACGAATTATGGTTAAGCGTGCCCGATAGGTTAACCGTACTGCTTACCGATGTGCCGCCATTGCTGTAAATACGTATGCTATAACCCGATAAATTTACCGCCGAGCCGGTGCCGTTGTAAATTTCTAAGTATTTGTTAAACGCGTCGCCCTCGGCATAGGCAGAAATAACCAAATCGGCACAAGCCGATGAGGTGTTTTGCAGTGCGCCGGTGTTAATCCATTCTTTAATAATGGCAATGTTGGCAGCGCTTACTGAGCCCGATGGCGGCATATTACCGCCCGAACAGTTGGGTATCGTAGGGTCAATTTTATTTACCAACGGGCTTCCGTTGGCGTTAAATTTAATAACCGCCGGTCCGCAAATATTGCCGCCGGTAAATAACCCATTATAGCTGACACTCAGCCCACCGGAGCTGCCGTGGCAACCCGTACACCCATTAGACGACATAATGCCCGATATATTAGGCGTGTAGTAATACGGCTGTGCCTGTAGCATTACCACAAAGCAACTTGCAAAAAGGAAAAGGGTAAGTAAACGATTCATAAGCGATTTTTTTTTGCTTATAACACCGTTACCCTCCTTTTGGCAGCATGTTGGGAACTTTTTTTTTCAATTATTGCCCTTTACCACTTTTTCCCGACAAAAACAGCCTACCGGCGGTAGTTACACCTAAGCCGGTATCTATGCAAAGCCGTGCGCCTCATCACCTATCACTTGCTATTGTGCAATTCATGCTGCATATTAAGAAGTTGGGCATTTCGTTTCAGCACAATGCGGCTGCGCTTTTTAAAACGTTTTTCCACCTCTATACCGCTCCATTTTTGATTGCACAGGTTGGTAATAGTAGCGCCGTCTAAAACAAGGGTTCCGCCCTTTTTCACCTTAATAGTAGCGCCTTGGGGCAAAGAAACGGTGCAGTGTATGGTAAGCTGTGCGCGGCGGTGCACAATAATATCGGTATTAAAATCTTTATTGCCCAACCATACAACAGTATCGCCCGGGCAAATCTGAATAGGTTGGGTGGGGTCATAGTGGCACCAATCGGGTCTTATGATGCGGCGTTGGAGCGAGTTTGGCGTTGCACAATTTAAGTGCACTTTACCTATCTGGCAAGGAGTCCACGCATTTTGAAAAGCGTTATAGTCCATAACATTGTTAGAAACCTCATTGTGCTTTTCGGGATCTACCTCCGGAAAATTCCAGTGGTTTGGGTTCATGGGCGTATCATCGCAGCCGTCGTTCAAATTCCAAGTATGCGCCAGCCCTACCGAGTGCCCCAGTTCATGGTTAAACAAACCGGCTATGGAGCCGCCGGTATAGTTAGAAGCGCCGGTAACGGGGTCTTTATTGATGGTGTATTGGTGAAAAGCGCCTACCATTTTAGCCCAATCGGGTTTACCTACGCCATTGGTGGTAAATTTATAGGTAGGCGAACCAAGGCTATCGGGCGGGTGTTCTAAAAAGAAGATATTGAGCACTTCGTTTTTTTGAACACCATAAAGGTCAAACTGGCCGCCGTAAAACAGGCTGTAAATGCTGCGCTGCTTGTATTCCTTTTTATTGCAAATAAACAAAGAGTCGTTATAGTGAAAATAAACTCCCAAATCGGTTGGGTCATCGGGTTTACCGGTTAGCACATAACGGTATTGGGTAGGCAAAACAGGGGTATTGTTGCCGGTAGGCAAAAACATTTTATGGTTTATAGAGAGCAAATAATTGGCATGATTTACCAACTCTTGTGCAAACCTGATGCCCTCCTGCGGTTTAAAATTTTGAGAGCTATCTACGCTGTTTATGAAATGGATATTGATGCGCACATAACGCATCGGGCTAAAATGGAGCCTGTTGGTATCGGGAATATAGTTTTTGTAATCGTGGCAGGGATTGGGTCTTGCTACCGGCTTGTCTTGCCGCTCATACACTATATCGGCAGGGCGTATAAAACCACGGTAATACACCTGCGCACAGCTGCTGCACAAGCACAAACAAACCAACAGAAAACAAAAAAGGTATTTTTCCTTACGGTTCATGTAAAAAACAGGGTTTATTGAAGGCATTTGACACAAAGAACAGTAATTTTGCGCTTTGTTGTATTTCTAAGCTAAAAATTGTGCTATTATGAAACAATGGTTTTTACTGTTTGCGTTTTGCTGTATGGTTGTTTTTGCTGCCTGCAAGGGGCAACCCGATGAAAAAAAAGCGCTCCAACTCAAAATTACCGAGGCTGAAAATGCCTTTACCAAAAAAAACAACACCACGTTTGACCCCGTTTCTGCCAAAAACGCAGTAGATGCCTACGAAGCCTATACGGCTAAACTGCCCGATGCGCCCGAAACCCCCGCCTACTTGTTTAAAGCCGGCGAACTTTACCGCTCCTTAAAACAGTTTGACAAGGCTTTTGCCGTATATGAACGCATCTTATCGGAATACAGCGCCTACGAAAAAGCCCCGCACAGTTTGTTCTTAATTGGGTTTACCTACGAAAACGATGTTAAAGACCTTGACAAAGCTAAGGAGGCTTACGAGCGTTTCTTAAAAACCTATCCCGACCATGAACTTGCCGATGATGTACAGTTTTCGCTGAGTAACTTAGGTAAAAGTCCCGATGAAATTATTAAAGCCTTTTCCGAAAAGAATGCCGGCAATACCCCCCCCAATGCCGACAACAACGCCAAAACAAACAATACAACACCAAAAGATAAAGGTAACTAAACTGCCCCAAAGCAACACACCATTTTTACACCCTACTACAGTTTGGTTAATCATTGTTGCAAGCAACTTATCTTGTGCTGTTTTCCGGTTTCTGCCGTTGCAGTCTGAAAAAAAATAAACACATTTGCACCTGCATTTGTTTCTTAGTTTTACAAGAGTACTTTCAGTAATTTGCTTCTCTGTAATTGAAGGTTGGCAGCATTTATCTGCCACCGTGAGCAAGTTAAAAACATGTTTTGTGGCTCAACAACCCTTAACAAATGCCATACTACTGTTATTTTTGCCCAACCAAGTCGGTTCTGCAACACTCCTACTCTACCCCATTACACCTAACTACCCAAAATCTTGCTTATTTTAACCCCCGCTACATGTTTGAAGACCTCAAATTACTCCCTGTAATAGATGAAGATATTGAATTTTTACCGCTGTTGCCACTAAACGACGAAGAAGAAAACAACGGTATAGAAGAGGAGTACAAAGAAATAATACCCATTTTGCCCCTGCGCAATACCGTACTGTTTCCGGAAGTGGTTATACCCATTACCGTAGGACGAGAAAAATCGATGCGCGCCGTTAAAAGCGCCAACGGCTCCGATAAATTTATAGGCGTTCTTGCCCAAAAAGATGTAAACGTAGAAGACCCCACCTTTGCCGATTTATATACCATAGGCACTATTGCCCGCATAGTTAAGGTATTAAAAATGCCCGAAAGCGGCACAACAGTTATATTACAAGGCAGAAAACGCTTTAAAATAACCGAGGTTATATCTGAAAAAGGACACCTAAAAGCACGCATTACCCTCCTGCCCGACGACGATATACCTATTGACCCCGAAATTAACGCCCTCATAGCTACTATGAAAGAGATTGCAGGGCAAATAATAGGCTTATCGCCCAATATACCCTCAGAGGCAGGGGTTATTTTGCGCAATATAGACAAACCCGAATTTCTGATTCACTTTATTTCTTCTAACCTTAATGTAGGAATTGCCGAAAAACAAGCCCTACTCCAAGAACTCGACATTAAAAAACGCGCCGTACTGGTATTGGGCTACCTCAATACCGAACTGCAAATGGCTGAACTTAAAAACCAAATACAATCTAAAGTACGTTCGGATATAGATAAACAACAGCGCGACTACTTCCTGCACCAGCAACTGAAAACCATTCAGGAAGAATTGGGCAACGAAAACTACGAAGGCGACATAGAAGAATACAAACAAAAAGCAACCAGAAAAAAATGGTCGAAAGAGGTAAACGAAACCTTTAACAAAGAGCTTAAACGCCTTCAGCGCATGAACCCTGCCGTGCCTGAATACGGGCTAACCACAAATTATCTGGAACTCCTTTTAGACCTCCCCTGGAACGAACTTACCACCGACAATTTTGACCTGAACAGGTGTAAACAAATTTTAGATAAAGACCACCACGGGCTTGAAAAGGTAAAAAAACGTATATTAGAGTACTTAGCCGTTCTGAAACTAAAAGGCGACATGAAATCGCCCATACTATGCTTTGTAGGCCCGCCGGGTGTGGGTAAAACTTCATTAGGTAAAAGCATAGCCAAAGCCCTAAAACGCAAATATGTGCGCATGTCATTGGGTGGGCTGCATGACGAAGCAGAAATACGCGGGCACCGCCGCACCTACATAGGCGCTATGCCCGGACGCATTATTCAGTCTATCCGCAAAGCTAAATCTGCCAACCCCCTCTTTATACTTGACGAAGTGGACAAAGTGGGCAACGATTTTAGGGGCGACCCCTCCTCTGCCCTGTTGGAAGTATTAGACCCCGAACAAAACAGTAGTTTTTACGACAACTACTTAGAGCTGGAATATGACCTCTCAAAAGTAATGTTTATAGCTACCGCAAACTCATTAGCTACCATGCACCCTGCCCTGTTAGACCGCATGGAAATAATAGAAATAAGCGGCTACTCTGCCGAAGAAAAAATAGAAATAGCCAAAAAACACCTTATTCCTCGCCAAAGAGAGGCACATGGTTTAACCAGTAAACAGGCTACAATTTCTAACGCCGTACTTACCAAACTCATCAATGAATACACCCGCGAGTCGGGCGTTAGAGAGCTGGAGCGAAAAATTGCCGCCCTATTGCGCTCCTTAGCCAAAATGGTGGCAATGGAAGAGCCATACAATCCTCGCCTTAACCCCGAAGACGTAGAACGCATACTGGGTCCGTCTGTTTATGACCCCGATATGTATCAAAACGACAACCCGCCCGGTGTAGTGGTAGGACTTGCCTGGACACCCACCGGCGGCGATATTCTGTTTATTGAATCTATCCTAAGCAAAGGCAAGGGTAAACTTACCCTAACCGGCAACTTAGGCGATGTAATGAAAGAATCGGTAACAACAGCGTTGAGCTACCTACGAGCCCATGCCGAAGCGTTAAACTTAAATCCCGATATTTTTGACCAAACCGACATTCATGTGCATGTGCCCGAAGGAGCTATTCCCAAAGACGGTCCTTCAGCCGGCGTGGCTATGCTTACTGCGCTTACCTCTGCCTTTACCCAAAAACGCGTAAAACCATTTTTGGCTATGACCGGCGAAATTACCCTGCGTGGTAAGGTGTTGCCCGTAGGCGGTATTAAAGAAAAAATGCTTGCCGCTAAACGTGCCGGCATTACCCACATTATACTAAGCCACGCAAACCAAAAAGATGTAGCCGAAATTAACCCCCAATACATCAGCGGGCTTACCTTTTATTACACCAAAGACATGCAAGAGGTCATAAAACTTGCCCTTGAACCATAAAACACAACTCGCTCCTAAAAACCCATGGGTGCAGAGCCAATTTGTGCTATAAATTATACCATTCTGCAACTACCAAATAACAAAACACCAATATGCAGTTACAACAACAAGCTACCCAAATTCCGCTGCGCCATTTTTTCAGAAACCCCGAAAAAACAGCGTTCAAAATATCGCCAAACGGCGCATACATTTCTTTTATGGCGCCCTACCAAAACAGGCTCAATATCTATATCCAACCCACATCGGGCATTACTGACCCTATCCGCATTACCGCAGAAACCGACCGAAATATATCGGGTTATTTTTGGGCTAACAGCCAAACCCTTATGTATTTTAAAGACAACGGCGGCGATGAAAACTTTCACCTCTATACCGTAAATACCGATGGTAGTGGCAACAAAGACATTACCCCTTTTGGCAATGTAGTAGCTAAACTCATAGATGAGCTGCCCGATAAAGACGAAGAAGTACTCATTGCCCTTAATAAACGACAGCCCGAACTGTTTGATGTTTATCGCTTTAATACCACTACCGGTGAGCTTACTATGGCGGCAGAGAACCCGGGTAATATAGCCGATTGGATTACCGACCACAATGGGCAAATTAGAGCTGCCGTAGCTTCTGACGGAGTAAGCCACCAGCTCTTATATCGGGATAATGAAAACCAGCCTTTCCGAAACGTATTAACCACTAATTTCAAAGAATCGCTTTCGCCGCAGGTTTTTACGCCCGATAACAAGTTTGTGTATGCTGTTTCTAACATAGGCAGAGATAAATCGGCTTTGGTGGTTTTTGACCTTGCCAACGGCACTGAAATACAAGAACTGTATGCCCACCCGCAGGTAGATGTGGCATCGGTTATTTACTCTTACAAAAACCATAAACTGCTGGGCGCTTCGTTCATAACCTGGACGCTGGAGTATGCCTTTTTTGACCCCCAACGCAAGCAACTTCAGCAAACCCTTGAAACGCTGTTGGGAAGAAAAGCCTACATAACAGATGCCGATAAGGAAGAACAAAAATTGATTGTAGCTACCACCGGCGACCGTAGCTACGGCGTGTACTACCTGTACGACACCACCACCGGCAGCCTTACTAAACTTGCCGATATTAGCCCCTGGCTAAAGGAAGAAGAACTTGCCGAAATGAAACCCATTTCCTACACCAGCCGCGATGGGCTTACCATTCACGGCTATCTTACCCTGCCCAAAGGCGTAGAGCCGGTAAACCTGCCCGTGGTAGTAAACCCGCACGGTGGTCCGTGGCACCGCGACGTATGGGGGTTTAATCCCGAAGTACAATTTCTTGCCAACAGAGGGTATGCCGTTTTGCAAATGAATTTTAGAGGATCTACCGGCTATGGGCGCGCTTTTTGGGAAAGTTCCTTTAAACAATGGGGTAAAACCATGCAAAACGACATTACCGATGGCGTACAATGGCTTATTAACCAAGGTATTGCAAACCCTAAGCGGATAGCCATTTACGGCGGCAGTTACGGCGGTTATGCGGTATTGGCAGGGCTTACCTTTACCCCCGATTTGTACGCCTGTGGTATTGATTTTGTAGGCGTATCTAACCTGTTTACCTTTCTTAATACCATTCCGCCCTACTGGAAACCGTTTTTAGAAATGATGTACGAAATGGTTGGACACCCCGAAAAAGATAAAGAACACCTTACCCAAGCCTCGCCGGTATTTCATGTGCAGCAAATAAAAGCGCCCCTGTTTGTGGCGCAAGGCGCAAAAGACCCCCGCGTAAACATAAACGAATCAGACCAAATTGTAAGCGCGCTTCGCAACAATGGCGTAGAGGTACAGTATATGGTAAAAGAAAACGAAGGGCACGGTTTTCACAACCAAGAAAACAAATTTGAGTTTTACGAGGCTATGGAGCAGTTCCTTGCAGAACACCTGAAAGGATAACAAGGGCGCTTGTGCGTTTGCAAAAGCGCCAAACAGCAAGGTAACGAGAAACACATAACTTACTACCCTCCAAATTACACCCCCCAATCTCTCCTGTTGTCTTTATTAGGGTCTTGGGGTGGAGGCGGCGGTATTATGGTATTATGCTCTTCGACATCGGGCAAGGAAGGCGGCATAGTGGTATCGGATTTATCGGCTTTGTTTAATCCCCTTGCAAAAGTAACTCCTTTGGGTAGCGAAAAGCTAAATTTGGACAACGGCTGATTATCGGGGTTAAAAGGCGATGCTTTTTGGTGAATGGCAATAGCCTGACGCGAAAGCCTGATAATATAAATGAGCACAATTAATGTGAGTAATCCAAGCAACTCATAATTTTGCTGCATAATAAAAAAATCGTATGCGCCATGAGCTACAACTGCCCAAAACAAACCGGTAAGCAGTAAACGCTGGCGGTTATCGGGGTTAAACTTGGCTAAACCTACATAAAAACCCATGATTACCCCAAACGCTGCATGAGCCGGTACAGCGGTAAATGCCCTTAACACCGCTACGCTCACCCCTCCCTCTGCCACATATAAGACATTTTCAAAAGCGGCAAAACCCATTCCTATCATTACCGCATAAATAATGCCGTCAAAAGGCTCATTAAATGCCGTTTTGTTAAACATAACAAAACGAAGGAAAAGATACTTGGCAAATTCTTCGGATAGAGCAACGGCTACAAAAGCGTAAAGGAATGTATCCAGCATGTTTTCAGTAATATCCAACCCAATTGATTTGCCAAATCCACTGCCTGCCAAAGCAGGCACTACACTCACAATGCCTAAAAAGAAACTCAGCACAAGCAAACCTAATGGTTCTTTTTCATACTTATCTTTAGAATATATAAACCAAATAATGGCAGCGGCAGGAGCTAAGGCAAGCAAAAGCAAAATCATATTAAAACGAATTTATTTTTTTAAAACTTCAATATTGAACAAGCAGCCTATTAGCGGGTAAATAATTGCCCAAAGTAAAGGACTAATTTTTTAAAAACAGCAGTTTAAACAAAAAATATAGTGCCGTAAAGCATTTTTTTTACCATTTTTGCACCCGTTTAGCCAATAAACTGCCCGTAAGACTGTTTCATGCCCACCTATATAGATACACACGCACATTTATATTTGCCTCAGTTTGACCAAGACCGCCCCCAAATGCTCCGCCGTGCATGGGATGCCGGTGTAAAATACCTGTTTCTCCCAAATATAGACAGTGAATCAATTGCGTCTTTATACCAAATTGTTGATGATGCCCCACAGCAATGTTACCCCATGATGGGCTTACACCCCTGCTCGGTAAAAGAAAATTTTACCCATGAACTATCTATAGCCGAAAAGGAACTGAAACACTCCGGCAGGCGTTTTTATGCCGTAGGTGAAATAGGATTGGATTTTTACTGGGATACCACTTTTACCCAACAACAATACGAAGCGCTGGAAGTGCAAATTGAATGGGCAAAAGAACTAAACCTGCCCATAGTACTGCATTGCAGAAACTCATTCGACCAAACTTTTGAAGTGGTAAAACGGCATTGTGGCAGTGGTAAACTAAGCGGCGTTTTTCATTGTTTCAGTGGATCTGTACAAGACGCTGAAAAAGTAGCCGACCTTGGCACTTTTTATATGGGCATTGGCGGCACAGTTACTTACAAAAAAAGCGAACTGCCCCAAGTAATACAATCAATAGACCTGTCTTATTTTGTGCTGGAAACAGATGCGCCTTACCTTGCACCGGAGCCCTACCGGTCTGCCAAAGATGCCCTACAAAAACGAAACGAAAGTTTGTACATAGTAACCGTAGCTCAAAAAATTGCCCAAATTAAAGAAATAGACGTAGAAGAGGTTGCCCGATTAACTACAGAAAATGCACTCCAACTATTCCAAATAAACGCATAAACAGGGCTACTGAAAAAAAAATCCATTTTTTGGCGCAAAAACTTTGATAAGTTGAAAATCCTTTCAACATTTGCGTTTAAATTGTTTTATAGACTTGCTTTTCAACCAAAAAAACACGGAAAATAGGGTAAAAAAAATTTAGGACTTCTAATAGTTTATTTTTTTCGGGTTAATTGCCTAATTTACCCCCGATTTTGAACCACTCAAAATTAAACCACTTAAAAGAAGCTAAACACGCAATATCAAACACCAAAACGGAGAGATGGCCGAGTGGTCGAAGGCGCACGCCTGGAAAGTGTGTATACTCCAAAAGGGTATCGAGGGTTCGAATCCCTCTCTCTCCGCATCTTGCTTGTCTTATCACCTCTTTACCAAACCAACATCATTAACAACAAAAAACATAAACTTCCCCATTATGAAAAACTTGTTTGCACTGCTCTTTGCATGTGGGCTTTTTCTGTTAGCCGGTATGGTATATACACAGGCTCAGGGCGATACCACAGCTACTAACGCTGCCGCTACTACCACCACTATGACCACACCCAGCGCTCCGGCAGCCGCCGAAGAACAACCCCAAGGTATGGCGCTGCTAAAAAAATACTTCATAGAAGGTGGCTGGCAGTGGATGTCGCCGGTACTTTTTTGTTTAATCATTGGCTTAGCCATTGCTATTGAGCGGGTATTGGTACTTAACCTATCTACTACTAACACCACTGCCCTGCTCAAAAAATTAGAAGCCGCTTTTCAGGAAGGTAATGTGGACAAAGCAAAAGAAATTTGCCGCTCTACCCGTGGTCCGGTAGCAAGCCTTTTTCTGCAAGGTTTAGAAAGAACCGATGAGGGCATAGATATTGTAGAAAAATCTATTGTTTCTTCCGGTTCAGTAGAAATGGGTAAATTAGAAAGCGGACTAACCTGGATTTCTTTGTTCATTGCCCTTGCCCCAATGTTAGGGTTCATGGGTACGGTAATTGGTATGATTCAGGCATTTGACTCAATTGAAGCTGCCGGCGATATTTCTCCGGGCTTAGTAGCAGGGGGTATTAAAGTGGCTCTTTTAACCACCGTATTTGGTCTTATTGTAGCTATCATACTTCAAATTTTCTACAACTATTTTACTTCCAAAGTAGATGGTATCGTAAACAAAATGGAAGAAGCCTCTATCACTTTCATTGATTTGCTCAAACGCAATAAAATTGTTGCCTAAGCGCCACACTTTTTAGTGTTTTTGTTTCGTTTTTGTTTCACCAATACCCAATCATAACTTACTCATGGAAAGTATCATCGTTAATTATATCCTGCCATTAGGTATTTGGCTTACTATCATAGGGTTTATTGCCGTAATTGTGATGGCTCTTTACCAAGTAGTCAATGGTCTTATGTCTGACCCTACTGCTACGGTAAAAGGACTTGCCGGCATACTCCTTATGTTGGTAGTATTTTTTATTATCTGGCAACTCTCCCCCTCCGAAAAAACCGGCATCTTCATGAAATCCAAATATGCCGATATTACGCCCGGTACCATGAAATTTATTGGTGCGGGTATCAGTGCTACTGCCGTATTATTAGTTTCAGCTTTCGTGTCGCTCATTGCTGCCGAAATCTATAATATCTTTAAGTAGTAAAACCCGTTACCATGAGGCATAACCGCTCCATTCCCGAAATTAATGCAGGCTCTATGGCAGATATTGCCTTCCTGCTCCTTATCTTTTTCTTGGTTACTACTACCATGGATACTGATAAGGGTTTGCTTACACTGCTGCCCCCGTGGTCAAATGAACCGCCACCGGATATTGATATAAATCGCCGTAACGTGTTAGATATTTTGGTCAATGCACGCGACCAACTACTGGTAAAGGGAAAACCATTAGACATATCGGAGTTAAAAGACCTGACAAAAAAACACGTTACCAACAACGGCATTGACCCGCAGTATTCCGATAACCCCCAAAAAGCGGTGGTTTCGCTCAAAAACGACAAGGGCACCAGTTACAACATGTATATCTCTGTTCAAAACGAGTTAAAAGCCGCCTACAACGAACTGCGCGATGAATACGCAAAAACCAAGTTTGGCTTAAAACTCAACGACCTGAACGAGGCACAACAAAAAGAGGTGAAAGAATTTTACCCTCTTGGTATTTCAGAAGCCGAACCCGAAGACCTTGGCGGCGCTGCCGCAGCCGGCGGAGGGAAGTAAAGCAGTAGTCATTAACCACATTGCTCATTTCTAAAAACAGCAACCATGCCAATTCGTAAAAAAGGAACCAAAGCAACGCCGGCTATCTCTACCGCTTCGCTACCCGATATCGTATTTATGCTCCTGTTTTTCTTCATGGTTTCTACTACCATGCGCGATTCAGAAATTATGGTACAAATACGACCCGTTAAAGCTACTGAGCTAACCAAACTTGAGAAAAAATCTTTGGTGAGTTATATCTACATAGGTCCGCCCAACCAGCAGTACCGCGAAAAATTTGGTACAGCCCCACGTATCCAACTAAACGATGCTTTTAGTACCGACAAAGACATTAGGTTATTTGTTGAAAATGAACGTGCTAAATTAGACGAAAAATTAGCATCACAAATGACCGTTTCTTTAAAAGTGGATAAAGACGTTAAAATGGGTATTATTACCGATGTAAAACAAGAACTCCGAAAAGCTAATGCCCTCAAACTCAATTACTCGGCAGTACCTCGTACCGAAGCGTTGAAATAACCTGCCTTTTTTTAAGAAAAAACCTCAATCACTCCCTATGATTGAGGTTTTTTTATGCCCATAAACCCAACATCTGCGTATCTTTATACCCACTTAATTCACCACAACTCGGGGGCGCTGTTATGGATTTTACCCGCCTTTTTGATATTTTGCCCTACCAGCAGTACAAATACCCGCAGGAGGTAGCTCTCTGCAACCTACAAAATGGCGCTGAAACACCTTTTAGTACCGGGCAATGTATAACGCTGATACAGCAACTCAGCGCCGGGTTGCTGGGGATAGGCTTACAAAATGGCGATAAAGTAGCCATCTTATCTTCTTATAACTGCGCCGAATGGACTATTACCGATTTAGCGGTTCAGCAAGCCGGCGGTATGGTAGTACCCATACATGCCACCACCTCTGCCGATGAATGTATTTACATTTTTAACCACGCCCAAATAAAGTACTGCTTTGTAAACAACCAAGACCTTTACAAAAAAATAACCGAAATACAACACCAATGCCCTCATTTACAGGGTGTGTTTACCTTTATGCCGGTTGCCAATGCACCAAACTGGCAGCAATTGTTTACCCAAAACGCCGATTTGCTGCAACAAGCAGCGCAGGTAAAAAATGCCATCAGTCCACAACAAACTGCCACCATTTTATACACATCGGGCACTACCGGGCAGCCCAAAGGGGTTATGCTTTCTCATGCCAATATGGTCAGCAATATCAAAGCTGTGTTATCGGTCATTCCTCTTATGCACGCCAATAAAGTGTTGAGCTTTTTGCCCCTTAGCCACGTTTTTGAACGAACCGTGGTTTATACTTACCTTGCTGCCGGCGCTTCGGTATGTTTTTCTATGATAACCCAAACCGAGCAAAACCTAAAACAGGTTAAACCCCTTTACTTTACTGCCGTGCCGCGTGTATTAGAGCGCATGTATGAAGCCATTGAAAAAAAAGGGCAAAAACTGAAAGGCATACAACGCCGGTTGTTTTGGTGGGCTTTACAAGTGGCAGAGCAATATCCTGTATCGGGCAAAATAAACTTTACCTATGCCGTTAAGTTATACATAGCTCGTCTGCTGGTATTTAATCGGCTTAAACAAGCCGTAGGAGGTAGCGTAAAAGGCATCATACTGGGCGCTGCCACCTTACAGCCACGTTTAGCACAAATTTTTACCGCTGCCGGTATCCCCATTCGAGAGGGGTATGGGCTTACCGAGTGTTCGCCCGTTTTAGCATTTAACCGGTTTGAACCGGGGGGCAGCAGGCTTGGCACAGTAGGCATACCTATACCCGGCGTAGAAATTGACCTTGCCCCCGCTGATGGCGAAATTTTAGCAAGAGGTCCTAATATCATGCAGGGATACTACCAAGAACCCGAACTGACCCAAACAATTTTAGCGCCCGATGGCTGGTTGCATACCGGCGACTTGGGTGAATGGGTGGACGACAAATTTCTTAAAATTTCAGGCAGAAAAAAAGAATTGTTTAAGGTGACCAGTGGCAAGTACGTAGCCCCTCAACCTATTGAAAACAGACTTTGCCGGCACACGCTCATTGAACATGCTCTAATAATAGGTGATAGCAAACAATATATTTGCGCTCTAATTGCCCCTGCATTTGACCTGCTTGCAGGCTATTGCCAAGCACATAACCTACCTGTTGATAACCAAAGCCGCCAAAACTGGCTCAAACTGGAACCAATAATGGCAATTTATAAAAGTATGATAGACGAATACAACACCCAACATGCTACGGAACACCCCATCAAAAAATTCTTGCTCTTGCCCGTAGAGTTTACCCCCGAAAATGGTTTGCTTACTCCTACGTTTAAGGTAAAAAGAGAAGCGGTTATTGAATTGTTTAAACAACAAATAGCAGCATTGTATGCCTACTAACCTTTGTAGGCGCTGCTCATTATTTGCCCGATGTGGCAGCCTAACAACACTTTTGTGCCCGAAGAGCCTGCCGCTACCCTCTCATCAATACCTCTACTAAAAAATAAAAGAACACCAAACTCCCCATATACAACAGCATGAGCCAAAAAGCAGCAAGCGCTTTTACCCCTGCCGAATGTGGCGCTATGAGTTTAAACAAGTAAAAAGCGCTTAACAGCAAAACAGCTTCTGCCAGCAACACATAAACGGCAGCATTGCCTATAAGAAAATGCACATTTTGTGCATGCCACGAACCCAATAGTTTAAAACCATGTTCCGAAGCGCCAAATATAACCAGCCCTATGCCCATTAAATGTAATAGCGCTGCCGGTTGTCCGTATTTTTTTTCAGCCATAAGGGCAATATACGTAACCACAAACATAGGAATAAACCACAAAAAAGGCATATATCCGCCTATGGTACCTATTTTAAAAACCCCTTCAGTATCAGGATAGTACAGGGTTTGTAGATGGGCGCTCAAAAACCAGTCGGGAAAAATGTTAAATATGCCGAAAGGGAGGTAAAACTGCCAAAGTTGTCGCCACATTATATCTTGTTTCCGATAAGCAATCCAAGGGAAGCAAACATGGTACAGCAGGGTTAGGGCTAAGAGTTTAATTCCTATGGCTGCACCGGGCAGGGGAAGTACAATTAAACATGCAACGGTAAAAGCAGCATGAAACAGGGTAAAATGGCGAGGTAGCATACAGTAAGCAGATTAGATACTAAAAGCAAAGGCAAAATTAAGCCAAAGCATGAAAAATGCCCGTTATAACGGCACAACAATTCAAATCAGCAAAATACCGGCAAACACATTTAGGGGCGTAACCATTTACCCATTCATCGAAGTTAAAAACTCTTCGTTGCTTTTGGTATTTCGCATGTGTTGAAGCAGGAATGTCATTGCTTCTTCTGTGTTCATATCTGCAAGGTGGTTGCGCAAAATATACATGCGTTTGAGCACATCGCGTTCCAGCAGCAAATCGTCTCGCCGGGTACTGGAAGCCGTTACATCAATAGCAGGGTAAATGCGCTTGTTTGACAGGCGGCGGTCGAGTTGGAGTTCCATATTACCGGTGCCTTTAAACTCCTCAAAAATAACCTCGTCCATGCGCGAGCCTGTATCTATAAGGGCGGTAGCAATAATGGTAAGCGAGCCGCCCCGCTCAATGTTACGGGCGGCGCCAAAAAACTTTTTAGGCTGATGCAGGGCATTGGCTTCTACTCCACCCGAAAGCACCTTGCCCGATGTGGGGGCTACGGTATTGTGTGCACGGGCAAGGCGGGTAATGGAGTCTAACAGAATAACCACATCATGCCCACACTCTACTAATCGTTTTGCTTTTTGGAGGGCAATTTGGGAAACCTTTACATGGCGGTCGGCGGGTTCGTCAAAGGTGGAGGCAATTACCTCTGCCCGTACACTGCGTTCCATATCGGTTACCTCTTCGGGGCGTTCATCTATAAGCAGGATAATGAGGTAAACCTCAGGGTGATTTCTGGCAATGGAATTGGCTATATCTTTAAGCAAGTAGGTTTTACCGGTTTTAGGCTGTGCCACAATTAACCCACGTTGCCCCTTACCTATGGGCGTAAACAAATCTACAATGCGCATAGAAAGGTTGCCGCTGCCGGAAAGATTGAGCTTGCTATCCGGAAAAACAGGGGTAAGGTAATCAAACGGCACGCGGTCGCGCACTTCATCGGGGGTTTTACCGTTTATGGTGTGTACTTTGAGGAGTGCAAAGAATTTTTCGTTTTCCTTTGGCGGTCTTACCGGACCAATTACACTATCGCCGGTTTTAAGACCATAAGTTTTAACCTGTGAGGGCGACACATACACATCGTCGGGAGAGCTAAGGTAGTTGTAATCGGGCGAACGCAGATAGGCAAATCCTTCGTTCATCAGCTCTACTACCCCTTCGGCAACAATCATTCCATCAAGATCTATATTAAACTCAGCGTCTTTCTCTTTTCGGGGTGTTTGCTGTTGTTGTGGTTGTTTTTCTAACCTTTTTTCTTTTTCTTTTTTGGGCTCTTCGTTTTTAGTGTGTACTGGCGCTGTTTCTTTGTTTTCGGCAGGGGTTTTTATGGTAATAAGCGGCTGGGGCGGGGTAATAGTGTTAAGAACCGGGGGTTCGGTCTTTTTTTCGGGTATTTCAAACAGGGTATTTCGTTCGCGCAGTTCATTTACCGGGGTGCGTTTTCTAAGCCTTTTCACTTTCGGGGTGTCAGTGTTTCCCTCATCAGTAACATCGGCTGTTTCAATGGGTAAGTTTTGCGGAGCTGCTGGCAGTTCTTCTGCTACAAGCACAACAGGGGTAGTATCGCTTACATAATTATCCTCTGTATTGTCAGATGGTAGTGTGTTTTCAGCAACATCGGGAGTTGGCTGGTATGCTGTTGCGGGCTCAGTTTCGGGCTCATTTATACTTGCCAGTATAGCCTGCCGGTCTAATATCTTAAGGATGAGGTCGTTTTTTTTAAGTTTTGAATAACCGTCAACTTCCAGTTGGAGGGCAATTTCCTTTAAATCGGGCATTACCATTTCGTTCAGTTGTAAAATGTCGTACATAAGGTAAATGGAAACGGTTTTAGTTTAGCGTTATAAAATAAATATGCTTAAGCAAGGCATGGCTCATTGTTTGCACCAAGGTGGCAATGCTTGCAGAAAAGGTGATTTAGGTAAAAAGATTTGCTAAAATGCCATGAAAGGCAATCCAATGCAGTTGATTCATTCTGTTGAATGGGAAAGGGAACAAACTTGCTTGAAGTGGATAATAAATAAGCAGCAATAGGGGGTTATTACACCCAATGCTCTTGCCTATGTGCGGCACACATGGCTATATTGAGGTACAAAGGTAGGTCAATTTTTAAAGTTCGCAACTATTTTGCCTTGTTTTTGAAAAAAAATATGGCAATGTTTGGTAAAAATGTTTCCATTTTGGAGGTTTAGATGTAGTGGCAACTGCATTTGATGGTTAAAAATAGTTGAAGTTAGCATTGGGCTGTTGGTGCATACTTTATTGCAGGGCGTTAAAAATTTTGCCTATTTGTGTGGTGGTAAATCGAGAAAAAAACTGTGGGTGTAAGTGAAAGAGGGCTATGTTTAAGGTATCTGATGGAGTGGGTAAGAGTGGTTGCAGATATTGGGCAGCTTGTTTGGCTTGTTTGGCAGTTATTTCTTCTATGCGCACTACATCATTTATGCCTATGCTGCTGCCATTTAACTGGGTAGTTTGGCGGGCTTTGTAGTAGTTTTTACCTATGGGCTGCAAAATTTGTGGGTTTATTTTAGCCTGTTGAGTGGTTAGGTTATTGATAAGGTTGGTAAATTTTCCATTCCTAAAAACAACGCCCCAGCTAAACATAGGCAAAGCCACGTCGGTAGGGAGGGGATAATTTTTTAAGTATTTTAGGTAGGGAGTGGCTGTGTTGAGGTCTAAAATGGAATTATGCGTATGGGGGTCTTTAAAATTTCCCATGTTATAAAACATGAGCATGGCTCTGTTTGCGGGCGGAATACCCGTTTGTGTTTGGTGTTTTAACTGGTGCAGCCTAAGTGTAACAGATATTACGGAGGGCATATAGGGCAGGTTTTTAGCGGCTTGCAAAAAGGCAAAAAAACGATTTTTTGTTGTAGCCGTCCAGTCACAATCAAACTGAATTTCTGAAACAGGGGCACATAAAACATCGGGAAGCAAGGTAAAAACTTTACGGCAAATACTATCGGCAAGCGTTGGCGCCAGTGTATCGGGAAGATTTACAAACACTTTGTTAGTTATATATACAACCGGAACTATATTGGCAAAATCGGGGGGTGTATCGGTAAATTTTACCGGTGCAACAGGTACTGCTCTTTGGTATTGTTCAGACCAATCTACATCAAACATTTTTACATATAATTTCTTAATGTCGGCTTGTTTTAGTGCGTTGGTTTGGCTGGGCGTGAGTAAAAATTCCGATTTCCAGTAGTAAAATGCTCTATTGGTGTGTTTATTGGGGGAAGTTGCAGAGGGCTCAATGCAAGATTGTATGGTACAAAAAAAAATACACAACCCCGCCAAGAGGACTCTGTGGCGGTAAAACGCCTTATTTGCAATCATAAAAATGGGGAAAATGATTATGGCTGATGTGTGATTAACAGATAGGTAAGGGGCAATGCTGTTTGTTCGGAAACATAACCCGATAAAACGAGGCTGTAGCTGCCCCCGGCTTGCAGGAGCAGGTTTGGGCATTGCAGCAGGGTATCGGCAGTAAGGGCGTTTAGTATGGTTAAATTGTGCGCGGCTGAGGCAGGCGCTAACTTGGCAAAACCGGTTATGGCGGCGGGATTGGCAGGATTAAAGGTAACGCCTTGTATGAGGGTATCTTGTGGCAATAAATGGCTAAACAAGAGCAACTCACCGGCATCGGGCGAGGCGTTTATAAGGCGAAGTTTGATGCTATCGGCAGGGGTGGCAGGCATGCTATCGGTTAGCCATACTGCATCAAGAGGGTAAAGGGTGTGTGGCAGTAGCAGCAATGAGTAGTAAACATTGGTTTTTACCTGTTTGATGAGCAAATTTAGCAACCGGTTGTTGCTTTGCGCATCGTATAGCCCGATATTGTTTTGGTTGGTGGCGGGTATGGCATGGTATTGCGGTGTTGCGTTGTTATAGCTTACACCTTCTACCCACTCATAGTTGTTCAGGTTGGCATACACAGTGCTTATAACTGGGTGGGCATTGATTATTTTTACTTGTGCATTTGGTTGATCAATATCGGTTTTACCACATTGCAACAAGATAAACATGCCCCAAAAAAGGGCAAAATAAGCCGCTATACGGCATAGGTTTGCCGGCATCATACTTTTTCGGTTTCGGCACGTATGGCTTCAAACTGCTCAGAGGGCATGTGAATAATGGGCATAGAATACATGAGCGGCATATTATCGCCAAACTTTTGTCGGATACTGCGCTCTATCATGGGGTACAAAATAGATTTTGTTTTAGCCACCATAACCGTTTCATTTCCTTCTGCTATGCTGCCGTTTTGCAAATGCAGGGATTTGACCCCGGTAAAAAAATTAACGTCATATACTAACTTATCTCTTAGCAAATCTTCGGCTATGGCTAATGCCTTTGCATAACTTGAAGTCTCAATATGAAGTGCCATCATAGTTTTGAGTTTGGTTAAGCGTGTTAAAGTGTTGAACAAGTGTTGCTCTACTATGTAACGCAACTGATACCCCTTTTATTGGGTAGCTCCATTATACCGGCTAAATTATAAAAATGCTGCCGGCACACACCCTGTTAGGTAGGCATGGTGTAAATAAATGGCATGGGTTTACCTTTGCAAAAATCCCGAAGGCGTTTTTCTATTGACAGGTATAAATTTTGCTCGGTTGTAGCTACCAAAACGGTTTCGGTAGTATTAGCTATGTTGCCTTTGGTTAGTCTTAAAGAAGGCACATTGGCAAATAAACTTACATCACTTATCAGTTTTTCTTTTAGCAATAACTCGGCAATAGCCTGCGCGTCGTTATGCCGGCTAATTTCAATGTGTAATGCAATCATAGTTTAGAGCAGTTTAGTTAAAATAAAGAGGAGGTTAGTTTGTATTTTGGTGTAGGGAGCATGTAGTAATAACGGAAAGGCGGGCTTTAATGTTGGTAAAAAAACGTTAAAATTGAAACAGCGATTTATAGGGCAGTATCCAGCTTGCCGATGCTGCGCAAAATAAACAAACCACTACCACCCAAATTAGCGGTAGGTGAAGTACAAAACCAATAATGCCGGCAACCAACAACAACCGCAGCAGTTCTGCCACCCAAACCCAGCGCCGCTTTTCAAAAATAGCGCCTATAATAATGAGCGAAAAAATAACCAAGCCGGTTATGGCTGTTTTGGCAAGGGCATCCATTGTATCGGCGCTAAACAGAAAATAAGTAGCACCTGCCAGTATAACCAAATAATGCACCATAACATAATAGTTTAGCGACATTGGTATATACGTGTCGTACTTGTGAAATGTTTGCGGTGTAATAGGTTTGGGGTGCGAAACGCCGCCTAAATAAGCAGGCTGCCACCCGGGTTCATTAAATAAAACTTTCCAGCGGTCGGTCCATGTTTGTGCTTTCAGAAATACATGCCACATCCAAGCCCAGTATTCTATGTTTAACCACAAAGGATTCCAGCTATTGGGCTGCTGGGTAACACCATATACCACCTCTTCCTCTTCTTCCTGAAAAGTGCCAAAAATGCGGTCAAAAATAATGAGTGTGCCGCCATGATTGCGGTCTATGTATTTGGGATTCAACCCGTGGTGTACTCTGTGGTGAGAGGGTGTATTAAAAATATACTCTATTGGTTTAGGCAGTTTACCTATGGTTCTGGTATGTATCCAAAACTGGTATAAGGTTTGAAAGGCATTGATGCTTAAAAAGAGGATAGGGTTAAACCCTAAAAAAGCTAACGGCAAATAGAAAAAGACCGAAAAAACGCTTTGTACCCAACCCTGCCTAAGCGCTACGGTAAGGTTATACTCTTCGCTTTGGTGATGTACTACGTGGCTGCCCCACAGTACGCTGATTTCGTGTGCCAAACGGTGAAACCAATAGTAAAAAAAATCTATCCCGATGAACAGCGCTATACCGGTAAGCAGCCCACCGGGAATGGTAAATAACCGGTAATTATCATAGACAAACACATATAGCAGCACAATAACCGTTTTCAGAAAAACACCCAGCACTTGCTGCCCTATGCCACAACTTAGGTTGGTTATGGCATCATTAAACCGGTATAGGTTGGTTTGCCTTAATTTACTAATGAGGTATTCAATACCTATTAGAAGGAAAAAAACCGGTATGGATAAAGCAATGTAATTAACAGCCTCGCCCATAAATTAACCCCGATATGGTTGGTGATTATGCAAATACTAACTGCACAAAATTAGTTTTATTTTTGGTAAAAAGCAAAAATGAAGCAGTTAAAATGAAGGAACAGCCTAAAATAAAAACATCGGACAATTTTTGCCCGATGTTTTTGTGTTGTATTGCATTACAAGGAATTAGGTGCAAGTTACCGGCGCGGATTGCGCGGCGGACCTTGCCTTCTTTCTCTATTGTCTGACTGATTGTTATTGTCGCCATTGGGGTTGGGCAGCAGCACTTTATGGCTCAGTTTAAACTTGCCGGTGCGCTCATCTACACCAATGAGTTTTACCTGAATCATATCGCCTTCTTTCATTACACCGTCTAAGTTTTCGAGGCGGGAGTAGCTGACTTCCGATATGTGCAAAAGTCCTTCTTTGCCGGGCATAAACTCTACAAAAGCGCCATAAGGCATAATGGTTTTTACCTTAGCATCATACACCTCGCCAATTTCGGGGGTAGAGGCTATGGCTCTTACGCGGCGAACGGCAGCATCAAGGGCGGCTTTATCAGGTCCGTAAATCAATACTTCGCCTTTGCCGTTTTCTTTTTCCTCTATATTGATGGTGGTTTTGGTTTCGCGCTGCATTTCTTGTATCACCTTACCGCCCGGACCAATAACAGCGCCAATAAACTCCTTATCAATAAACAATTTTGCAATTCGGGGAGCATGGGGTTTCAGTTCGGGGCGCGGGGCGGCTATTACCTCATTCATGGCGGCTAATATGTGGAGCCTGCCATTGCGAGCCTGATACAAGGCTTTGCGCAGCAGTTCGGAGGAGAGCCCGTCAATTTTAATATCCATTTGCACTCCGCAAACACCATTAGCCGTGCCGGTTACTTTAAAATCCATATCGCCAAGGTGGTCTTCGTCGCCCAAAATGTCGGAAAGTACGGCAACCCGGTCGCCATCACTGATTAAGCCCATGGCAATACCTGATACAGCGCCTTTTACCTGCACGCCGGCATCCATAAGCGCAAGAGAACCGGCGCAAACAGTAGCCATAGAGCTGGAACCATTAGACTCTAAAATGTCTGATACTATACGTATGGTGTAAAGGTTGTCTTCTTCTGTGGGCAGTATTTGTTTAAGCGAGCGTTGTGCCAAATTGCCATGTCCTATTTCTCGTCTGCCGGGTCCGCGGTTGGGTTTTACCTCGCCGGTAGAAAAGGCAGGAAAATTGTAGTGGAGCAAAAATTTAGAGTATTCTAAGCCGGCAGATTTATCCAGCATTTGCTCATCTTGTTTGGTACCAAGCGTTACGGTAGTGAGCGATTGGGTTTCGCCGCGGCAAAACAAGGCAGCTCCATGAGGAGAGGGCAGGTAATCAATCTCCATCATCAGGGGTCTAATATCGGTTGTTTTTCTGCCGTCTAAACGCAGTCCTTCGTCTAAAATCATGTTGCGCACGGTATCGCGGTGCAGTTCTTCCATGTATTCTTCGGCAAGTTTTACGGCATTTTCGTCGGGTTCTTCGCCCAATGTGGCTAAAAATGCCGCTTCTACTTCTTTGTATTTATCTTTGCGTTCTTGTTTACCTAAGCCCGATTTTACAATATCTTTCATCTTTTGGGCGGCAAACTCGTGTACTGCTTTTTTGAGTTCTTCATCACCTTGTGGCGGCTCGGGCAAGGGGCGCTTGGGTTTACCGCATTGGGCGGCAAGGTCTAACTGGGCTTGGCATTGTACTTTAATAGCCTCGTGCGCCAGTTCAATAGCGGCTACCAGGTCGTCTTCCGAACATTCTTTGGCTTCGCCTTCTACCATTACGATGTTTTTTTCGGTTGCGCCCACCATGATATCCATATCGGCATTAGCCATTTCAGATACGGAGGGGTTAATGACAAACTTGCCGTTTATCCTTGCCACGCGAACTTCGGAAAGCGGACCGGCAAAGGGAATATCAGAAATGGTAAGGGCGGCAGAGGCAGCTAAACCGGCTAAACAATCGGGCATTACTTCTTTATCGCCCGAAATGAGCCAAACAATTACCTGCGTTTCGTTATAGTAGTGGTCGGGAAACAAAGGGCGCAAGGCGCGGTCAATAAGCCTGCTGATTAGCACTTCGTAATCCGATAGTTTGGCTTCGCGTTTCAAAAAACCACCGGGAATTCTGCCTGCGGAGGCAAATTTTTCTTGATAATCTACCGATAGGGGGAAAAAACTGGCAGTAGGTGAGGCTTCGGGGTTAGAAACCACCGTAGCCAATAAAACGGCATTGCCCATGCGCACCAGCACAGAGCCATCAGCCTGGCGGGCTAAGGTACCGGTTTCGAGGGTTACCTGGCGTCCGTCTGGGAGGGTAAAAGAGGTAGTGAATTTATTCCAACTCATAGTTATATCAATACAAAGGTGAAAGTTTTGGTGTGGAGTAAAAAATGGGCAGTCAGGCATAAAACAAATAAAGAGAGAAACCAAACAGCCTCTCTCTTTATAGTGTTTTGGAAAAAGTTATTTACGAAGGTCAAGGCTTTGGATAAGCGCCCTGTATCGGTTAATGTCTTTGCGCTTAATATATGCCAGCAGTTTGCGCCTTTGCCCTACTAAACGCAACAAAGCTCTACGGGTAGAGTGGTCTTTTTTGTGTTCTTGCAGGTGCTTAGATAGGTGCGCAATGCGTCTGGTAAATAACGCAATTTGTGCATCGGCCGAACCGGTGTTGGTTGCTGTGCCGCCGAAATTTTCAAATAACTTTGCCTGTTCTTCACTTGAAATATAAGTGTATCCCATAAGGCTTTTACCAATTAAAAAAGGTTAATAAATAAAATGCCCGCAAAGATACTACTTTTATTTGAAAGTGGCGTAAAGTTGATAATAAAAACAGCCAAAATTGTTTTAGAGAAATTAAAACCCGATATAAAAGCCGCTGTTTTGTTTTGCCAATTCTTTCATAAACACCACCTCTTTGCTGGTAGATGCTTGATTTCGGAATTCAGAACCTACACCTAAGCAATTGATGGTAATTTTTCGGGAATTGATAGATTTAATGAAAGCAAGCACATCATTTATATCTTCGTCCACACATTCATTGCCGTTCATTTTAGTGGGCGCTCCGTCAGATACAAATACAATGGTGCTTGCATCGGCATAACTTGGCGAGGTAAGGGCAAATTCTAATGATTGCCTGCTGGGGGTGCAGCCGTATGCCTTAATTTCGTTAACAAACTTATATATGTCGTATTTTGACCCGGTACTAATAGGCGTGAGTTTTCCGTATTTAAAGTAGTAATGCTCGTCTTTTGTTTTTGGAAAAACCACTACATCAACTTTGTAGGTGTTGTCTAAGTTGGCAATCATCATTTTAATACCGGCTTTTACCTCGTCCATTTTTTGAGGTTCGGGGGCATCATCCATACTACCTGAACGGTCAATAACATACACAATATTTTTTCCGCTGTATTCTACACCTACGCGTTCTTTGTACTCGGTAATTTCTTTTTGTTGTTTTTCTATGGTTTCTTTGGCGTTTTTGAGTTGTTCTTTCAGTTTTTCCACTTCGGTTTTAAGTTGTTCTACTTCGGTGGTTTTTTGGGTGAGTTCGTTTTTTACCTGTGTTTTTTCTACATCGCATTTAGCTAATTGATTGCGTAGGTCTTCTATCTGTTTTTCCAATTGTTTAACAATAGTGTCGTTGCTTTCGAGGCGTTTTTTTAGGTCTTCCACTTCTTTTTGCAGTTTGCTCACTTTTTCTTGCAGTTCGGTACGTTGGTTATCGCAGGTAACTAATTTATCCTGAAGCAGTTTCACCTCTTCTTGCAGGTTGGTAATAGTTTGGTTTAATTTTTGAGACTGGGCTTCTAACTGGTCAAATTTTGCCTGATACTTAACTAACTCTGCCGCAGGTACAGATTGTTTCAGGTTTTGTATCATTTTTTCAATTTCCTGAGCGTCCACTTTCAGCTCTTTTATCTGCTCCAATTCTTTAAGGGCTATTTTTATATCGCCGCTTAGTTTAGGTATGATAACAAAAATAATAAGAATAGCTCCTAAGGCTCCCGAAAGCAGGTCAAGCATGGAGAGGTTAAAGATATTAATTTCTTTGCGTGCCATGAAAAAATGTGTAAGGCTTTTTAAAAGTAAGTTGCAAAAAGGCTAAAATGATGAACAGTAATTTGCGGCTGCAATAATACAACATCTGCCGCTAAAGCTGCCTATATTTGCGCCGGAAATGGTAAAAAATGCGTTTATGCAAGGGTAATTGTACGTTTTTAGTCATTTTACCGTTCCTATTTAACGTTATTTGTACCGGTAAATTTTACAGAGGCTATAACTAACAGTAATTTACACTAATTTTGCAGCACAAAAAATGTTAAAAAAGTCAAAACAACTGCCTATATTGCCCCTTTTTTTAGCAGCCCCACACACATACAGGCTTTACTAAGCATGATTTGATAATTTTTCACCCGTTTCAGTACCTGCCCCGCATGGCTATACAACTATTTTCACCGGTATATTTACACGAAAAAGGTAAACGCAAAAATAACCAAGACGCCATTTACCCCGTAGCCGATGCCGCAACGGCGCAAGACCGCCTTTTTATGGTTTGCGACGGCGTAGGCGGAGCAAATAAAGGCGAAATTGCCTCACGCATGGTTTGCGATTTATTTCACGCCTTTTTTAATGAAAATGGCACCGAACAGGTTGACGAAAATTACATTGCTGCCGCCCTACGGTTTACCGAACAAAAACTAACCGAATATACCCAAGCCAATGAAGAGGCAAACAGCATGTCAACCACCCTTACCCTGCTCTATTTTGACGATACCCAAAACACAGCCTTAGTGTCGTGGTGTGGCGATAGCCGTATTTACCATATCAGAAACGGCGAAGCGCTCTTTGTTTCCGAAGACCACTCCTTAGTACAAGAACTGATTAAACGCGGCGAAATTACACCCGAAGAAGCTCAAACACACCCCAATAAAAACATTATCCTAAGAGCCATTTCAAGCAGCGAAAACCCCACCAAAGCCGATGTTGCCGTTATTACTGATATACAAACCAATGACTTTTTCTTGCTTTGTACCGATGGCATCTTAGAAGGTGCCGACCACCGCCTGCTACTTACCCTGCTGGGCAATGCCACTGCCGACCTTAACGAGGTAAAAGACCATATATACAAGTTATGCAACGAAAATGCAAGAGATAATTTCTCTATGTACCTTATTAAGGTTGCAGCCATTACAAAACCTCAACCTTCTGTGGGCGTAACCAAAGTGCTTAACAACCCCGGCACCGATACCACTACCCTGCCCCCGGTAATTACCGATAATAATAGGAAAATGCTCCTTATGCTTGCCGGTGTTGCTGCTGTGGTAATTTTACTCCTTTTTGGGTTAAGTAAAATGAACAACGGTAAAACCGAGACCGCCTTTGAAAAGCAGTTTAACCATATCCAAATTATTTTGCAATATCCCGATAGCGTAACCAGCGCCAAAGATCAACTTGCCGAATTAGCGCAAAAGTACCCCGATAAAATCGATGTTATTAATGACCTCAAAAACCATATAGCCTACCTTGAAAGCCAAGTGCAACAACAACAGCGTATAACCTACCAAATTGACTCACTTCTAAGAGCTACACCCTACGATACACTCCTTGCCAGAGGTGCAGACTCAGTTTACCTAAACAACATCAAAGCAAATAGCGATGCCAACGCTCTAAACGCCCTCCTCACCAAATTAACACCTCCTGCCCCTACCCACCCCGCTCCCAATAACGAGGACACCCCTAAAACCGAGGACAAACCTAAATCTACCACCCCTCAAACCGACAAAAAAAATCAAAAAAACGAAAATTATGACTAACAAACTCTGCTGTGCCACTAATTACCCCAAGTACCTTATAACTAAAAGGTTAAACCTTTCTACTATTCTTTTTGCCTTATTGTGCTCCTGTTTGGTACTCTTACACTCCTGTACGGCAACTAAAAAAGAAGATGTTGATGCAAAAAAAATAGTTTACCAAAAAACAGATAGCGAAGCTAATGTTGCTTTTTACAATAATAAACCATTTACCGGCACTGCCTACACCCTGCACCCAAACAAAAAACGCTTTGTAGAAAAATCTTTCACAGAAGGCATTGAAAACGGCAGCTGGGTTGTATGGTACGACAATGGTAAAAAAATGAAAAGTGGCACCATGAAAAATGGCGTTAAAGACGGCACCGATTACTTTTACTGGGATAACGGAAAAACACGCGAAAAAACACCCTATAAAAACAATAAAAAAAATGGCTCGGCTGAAACCTGGCACGCTAATGGCAAACGACATACCCTGCGCGAGTGGGAAAACGATGTGCTAAACGGAAAAGTAATGGTTTGGGACTCACTGGGCAACCTCATGGAACAATACCAATACAAAATGGGGCAGGTTATCAGTCGCGAATCTAACAACGCCGGTAAAACACCGCCGCCACCCATGCCCGCTACACCACCAAAGGGAAAATAACTACCGATTGATACAAAAAATTTTATTAAAAAACCTTATAGACCTGCCAAACCTATAGGGTTTTTTCATTTAAAGAAGCCAACAAATCATCTACAATTGACTACTACTCTGTACTTATAAGGTAGTTTATCTTGTTCAGCTTTTTTTGAAATATGCCCACACATACCCCGCCGTTGTACTCTGTAGTGGTGCCGGTTTACAACGGTGCAGTTACATTGAGCTCACTCCAAAAACAATTAGATACCTTTTTTACCCGAAACCGGCTGCCTTATGAGGTAATTTATGTGTATGACTGTGGAACCGATAACTCGTGGGAAATACTGCTTTCCATCAAAAAACAATACCCCGATGTAGTTACTATCATTAAGCCACTACACAACACTGGGCAGCACGGCGCTACCCTGTATGGCATAAGTAGAGCAAAAGGCAGTTTTATCCTCACACTCGACGAAGACCTGCAACACCCGCCGGCAGAAATTGCCAAACTAATCCACACCCAACAATCGGGCAACTATGACTTGGTGTATGGCGCTTATCAACAAAGAAAACATCACAATTTGCGCAACCTATTGGCAGCCGGCTTTGCCTTTGCTCTTGCCCTAACCATATCAAACCTGCCCAAACAGTTTACCTCTTTCCGGCTTTTTACCCGTCAACTTGCACAAAAAATATCGGCTGCACCCAAACCGCCCTACTTATTTATTGACGGGCTTTTTGCCCAACAACACCCCCATATTGCTATTTGCCTTATTGAACACCAGCCGCCTAATGCCTACAGAGGCAGTTCCTATAACTTTATTTCTCTCATAAACCATGCTGCCGGTATTTTGGCAACTTATACACCCCTAATGGCTTGGTTAGCTGTTTTACTTTTTCTCTGCTGGATGCTTACTTTGTACAGTTTCTTATTTCCCGATAAAACAAACTGGCACAAATACCTGCTCTCATTTTTATACGCTATTACCACCATAGGAACCCTAAAATGGGCGCTGCTGCAATACCTGAAATCAAAGTGGAAAAATAAAAAACCTTACCTGCCTGTAGAAACACACTAACAAAAAAACGGCTGCCATGGGCTTGTAGCAACCCAAAGCAGCCGGAAAAGTGGTTTTTAATGACCTTAGGTTAGGTTACTATTGGTAAAAAGAGGTTATCTCTTCAATGAGCAAAACATCATAAGCGGTTTCGTCGAGCGGGTTACCGGTAAGATTTAATGTTTTAAGCATGTTCAATTTACTAACCGACATAGGCAGGTTTACCAAGCGGTTGTGCTGCAAGTATAAACTACCCAGTTGACTTAAATTACCAATAGAGGCAGGCAACAAGGTAAGCCGGTTATTATCTAAATGCAGTTTCTGCAATTTGCTTAATTGTCCAATACTTTCAGGTAACTGGTGCAAGTTTTGATTAGACAAAAACAAACCTCGCAATTCAGTAAGATTTCCAACAGAAACCGGTAAGGTATGCAACTCATAAGGTTTGTCTATCAGCAAAAAGGTTAAACGTCCTTCTTCCCACACCTGAATACCAAAGGTAAGCGGCTGATTGGCATACTGGGTTAAACCGTTTGCCTGAATAATTTCGTTCAATACAGCTAAATCGCCGGAGTAAAAAGGAGCCGCATCGGTAATAACAGAAGAAGACTGAGAGCCATAGGCAGGTGTAGTAAAGGCAGGAAGTACAAAAGAAATAACAAGAGCAAGCAGTGCGCTTTTCATTACGTTAAGCAAGTTGAGTGTCATGGTTTGAAATGTTTTAAGGTGCTAAAATGTTTTGTTTGTTATTAAGTCGGATAACCTCAACCAAAAGTTACAGCCTACCCGATATTTTTTTTGCAAGGTACTATGTTTTGCATAGTAGCAATGCGTAAATGGCAGTTAGTATATCATTTGCACCTGTAAACCATGATAATCGCCGCACTGTTGGGTTATGCCATATACAGCAAAGAAGTTGCCCGATTATACAACGGCGCTGCCAATGCCAATGCTGCCTTGCCCTTTGACACATCGGGTTTACCTGCCGGCACGTATTACGCCGTACTGCGCCGCGCCGGTGGAGGCATGGAGCAGTTGCCCATTATGGTGGTGAGGTAGATGCGATTGGTTGTTTAATTTGTAGGGACGCATATTGATGCGCCTTTACAATTTAAACAATACCCCCAAAAAGAATTTTTCTCCCCACAAATCGGGAAAATAACAACAGCCATAGTTGGTTTTAGAAACAACTATGGCTGTTTTTTTGCTCCCATCGCACCATGTCTGGAATTGTCTATACGGTGTGTTTTACAACTCTAACTTAATTTGTATCCACTTAGTTACTGCCCACCCTGCAAGTTCATG
>DDVC01000128.1 GCA_002345145.1 Bacteroidetes bacterium UBA2322 | reverse complement strand
CTAATTTTTGCCGGTTTTGCGCTCCTGCCTTTCTGCACCGGTTTACATCAAACTCGAATCAAACCCTCTGAAATCCTTTTGCGGCAAGCCTTTGCGCAAGCTCACAACTCCAACCTCACGTTAATTTAGTAGTGGGTACACACCATTCATTAAACCACCTTTAAAAACCTTACAAGCGCCGCTGCTACCCACAAAGTGTAGGGTAGGTGTTACTAAATAGGCACAACCATAACTCATAACTCATAACTCATAACTCATAACTCATAACTCATAACTCATAACTCATAACTCATAACTCATAACTCATAACTCATAACTCATAACTCATAATTAACCATTCACTTTTCACCCCCTAACATATACAACCTACCTGAATAATTGCTACATTTGCATTACATAAGCACAATTTTATTTATTTTAAACCACTACTGCTATGAAAAACAACGCTTTTTCTTTGCTGAAACTATGGTACTGCATTTGTTTACTTGCCGCTTATACCGGCGCTTATGCACAACTTACCTTTTCTGACGAAAAACTGATAGCCCAAACAGAAGTACTGTATCCCACCACCATAAAAGCCGCCGACCTTACCGGCAACGGATTCTTAGATTTGGTTGTATTATCAAACGAAGGTACAGAATTATCTTGGTTCAAAAATAACGGAGGCAATGACTATGGTAAAATACAACTGCTCACTACCGCCTATAACTTAATTGGCATAGGCAGCATCACCAATTTTCACTTTACAGATATTGATACAGATGGCGACCAAGATTTGCTGGTACAAGTCAATAATACAGCCCTTTGGCTGCCCAATAATGGCGATGGGAGTTTTGGTACACAGCAAATTATAAGCACCTCCGGTCAAATAAGAGCTTTTCATGTAACCGACTTTAACACAGACGGACACCAAGATTTATTGCTCAATTTATCCGGCAATATCGTTTGGTTTGCCAATAATGGCACCGGTAATTTTGGTACACCACAAACACTCATCTCACCTGCTCCAATTCCCTATGCCCAAATAGCGGCTGCCGATTTAAACGGCGATGGGCACTTAGACCTAATAACTAATAACTCATACTTCATTCTTTGGTATGCCAATGACGGAGCCGATAACTTCATCTTGCAGCCGAGCATTGGGGTTTTTGGTGCTTGGAACATTACTTATCATGGAGTTGCCGATATGGATAATGATGGCGATTTAGACATAATTGCTTCTTATAAAACTACTATAGAGACAGACATATTCTCATTGTCAGAGCTTTTTTTAGTATGGCTGCCCAACGATGGAGTTGGTAATTTTGGAGCACCGCAGGTTCTATATTCTTACTATAACCCATATTGGCAGCAAGAGCAGCCGGTTAATTTTTCTAATGTACAGTTGATTGACTATAACAACAATGGGGAAATAGATGCATTATTTGTACTTAACACCATAGATCAGGAGAACCTCCTAAGTAATGCTAATGATAACTATTGCACAAAATCACACTTTTACGCCGCCGATTATGACAACAATGGCACCATAGATGTGGCAAGTACCATAGAAAACCAAGACCGAGTAATACTGAAACCTAACGGACAACCCCAAATACCGCTCACCTATCCTAAAAAGGCAGACCATGTAATATTTTTTGATTTAACCAAAGTAAACGCCTCTGATGAAAGCCCCGATGTATTATTTTACAGAGAACGTTATTACTACAGTTACGAGATACAATTTTATGGGAAACATTTTATACTCAACAACAACTCCGGCGAATTTTCGGCAAGTAACATTGGTTCTGATATCTACTGCTCTTATTGGCAACCAGGAAATAATTTCCCCCTTTGTGCAGCCGATTTTACCGGCAATGGCGCTACGGATTTATTAATGGCACAGAGTGTATATGGTTTTAGCAACATCACCATTAAACTGTACCAACACACAGAATCGAGCAACTATTTAAACGGCTCGGAAGTCATTTCCGATGCCCCCTACTACTCCGGCGCACAAGCCGTTGATATAGACAACGATGGCGATTTAGACTTAGTTTGTTATAATGATGATTTCGGGTTGAGTTACGTAGATTGGTACGCCAACAACGGTGCCGGCCAATTTGCTCCGCCGGAAATCTTGTTTAACACATCTGCCGAATTGGTTTTTGCCGATGTAAACAACGACAACCTGCCCGATGCCATAGTAGGCAGCGGCAGTGCTTTTTATTGGTTACCCAATTTGGGCGGCGGCAGTTTTGGAAGTTTGCAGTTGATAGGTTTTGGCGTTAATACCTTTAAAGTTGCCGACCTCAACGGCGATGGTAACATAGACATCATAGGGCGCAATACCACCACCGGCGAAACCGTATGGCTTGCCGGCAATGGAGCGGGCAGTTTTGCTGTGCCCGTACCACTGCCCACTATTACCAATGACATTGCCGCCATTACCGATTTAGACTTAGACGGCGATATAGATTTGATAACTTGCAGCAGTAACCAACTCAATTGGTACGCCAATAATGGCAGCGGGGTGTTTGGAAATGCCCAATTTATAGCTGCCTCCACGCCCGGGTTGCCCTACCGCCCCACTATGGTAAGAGTGGGCGATATAGATACCGATGGCGATTGGGATATTGCCGTAGTATGTGGATATGAAATGAACAAAATAGTTTGGTACGAAAATACCAAACTTTTGCCCGGCGAGCCGCTTATGCCCTCTGCCGCCTTCACCACCTTCCCGGCGCCTGCCACCGCCAACCCCGATACTTTGGTCATCTGCCAAGGGCAGCCCGTGCAGTTTTTCAATCAATCGCAAAACAGCAATGCCTTTTTATGGGATTTTGGCAACGGCGCTACCGCCACTCTCGCCAACCCCACCTACACTTATCCCCAACCCGGTACCTATAATGTGCAACTGACCGCGTATAATAACCTGCCCTATAATTGCCCGGCAAATGCAGGTGAATTGGTGTTCACATACTCCCCATCAACCACTCCCCTAAAAGTTGATTTGGTAGGTTACAACAGTAATCCCGGTTTCCTTACGATGATAGTAGTAAGAAACAAGGCTACCAACACCATTATGCAAGTATTTATCCCTCCCCTTAGCGAAGCAGATCAACTGACATTAGGAGTACACTACTATCATGGTTTACTAAACCATCGAACCATTGAAGCCTACAATTTTCTCCTGCCCGCACCAGGTGCTATTAACCCTGCTGATGATCCTTTCTACATAGATATCCCTTGTAAAGATTTTGAAACCTTTGAACCCTGCGAAATGATCAATATGGAAACAGACGTTATCTTCAATCAAGATATTGGTTTGTATGTTGTAAATATATGTGTAACGGGGGGATACTTTGGTCTTACTGATAACGGTGGTTATTACTTTACCCCCCAAGTAGACAATGTTTCCTATTTTTGGGGAGGCTCTACAACTTGTGCTACAACACTAATTGGTGCTTATGCAACGCTTACATGGTATGGTGATTTTGGCGCTGATATAAATCTATGTGTTTATGATACAGGAATTGAATGTTGCCAAACCATCACCATACCCGATGGACCGCCGCCTGCACAAGCTCCCCAAACCGCCGGAAAACCGGCGGAGTATGCCGATACTGCTTCATTGGTGATAGTGGTAGAACCCGGTTTTGCGCCCGATATTTCTTGTGCCTCCACCGTTTGCGAGGGTACTGTTGCCGATTACAGCACCTCCGCCACCTGCGAAACCTACTTGTGGGAGGTTATCGGCGGTGAAATCCTCAGCGGGCAAGGCACACCCACCATTACCGTACAATGGAACAACCCGTCTTTGGGCAGCATCAGCCTCAGCGCCGAGTGTGGCGCGGAGTATTGCAGCCTGCCTACCGTAGTAGCCATACCCATTATAGGCAGTATTGCCGTTATACAGGGGCAAACCACCTTTTGCGCAAACGATGTATTGCAATACAGCGCGCCCTACTTTGGCGGCACACAGTACCAATGGGCTATCAACCCGCCCGGCGCAGGCGTTATTGTAAGCGGACAAAACACCCCGCTCATTACCGTTCAGTGGGGCAATGCACCCGCTACCCTTGCCCTCACCTACCAAAACAACCTGCTCAACTGTGGCGGCGCTGCCTCTCTTTCGGTTGCGCCTAAGCCTTCGTTTAGCATCAATCCCATAGAACCCGTTTGCGAGGGCGCTACCTCTACCCTCAGCGCCAACTCGCTGCTGCCTTTTGTGTGGTCAGTTTCGGGTGGCGAAATTTTATCGGGACAAAATACCAATACCATTACCGTTTTGTGGAACAGCGCGGGTACTTTTTCGGTAACTATTGCCCCGGTTAATCCCGATGCGTTTTGCAATACCACCGCACAGGCTTCGGCAACCGTAGCGCCTTATCCCGAAACGCCTCAAATAGCCGGCGCTTCAACGGTTTGTCCGCTGCAAACCTACACTTATACCGCCTCGCCCGCGCTGCCCAATACCCAATTTATCTGGACCATAGCCGGCGGCACCATCACCGCCGGACAAAACAGCCCCACCGTACAAGTGCAGTGGACAGATACCCCTCCCTACCTGCTTACCGTAGTGCGGCAAACAATTACCGGTGTGGTTTGCACCTCAGAGCCAGCTACTATTAGCCCCGCGCCGCTGGCAAGTTCGCCCTTTGTCATTACCGGCAGCAACAATGCCTGCCCCAATAGCCAAATAACTTACCAAATAAGTCCTTCGCTCATCGGGGCAAGTTATACATGGTCGGTATCGCCGCCCGATGCCGCGCTCATTGTACAGGGGCAAGGCGCCGGGCAAGTGAGCCTGTTGTTTGGTAATACGCCCAATACCTTGCTTACCCTTAGCGCCTCGTACTGCAACCTTACTGCTCAGTTGCCCATAAACATAGGCGCACTGCCCCAGCCCCTTATTGTGCAGGCAGATACGCTTTGTACCGGCAGCAGCATTACCCTAAGCGCAGCAGATGTCGGCTCTGGCTTGCCCTACGCTGCTTATGTTTGGAAAAACGCTCAAAATACCACCATTTCTACCCTGCCCACCGCCACCATTAGCGCTGAGGGCATTTACACCCTGCAAGTTACCAATACATCGGGCTGCTCGGCTTTTACCTCCCATCGGGTTTACCAATATACCTCGCCGGTTGCCACCATTTTGGGAGCAAATGCTGTTAGTCTATGTGTCCAAAATCCTACCAATTACGAGCTGATAGCCTTAGACGGCACCAACTACGCTTTTCAGTGGACCTTGGACAATGTGCCCATACCCGGCGCTAATACCCCATTTTTAACCCACTTGGGCACCGCTACCGAAGGCTCATTTCCCTATCGGGTGTTGATTACCGATACTTCTACCACTTGCACAAAGTTATCGGGCTTGGTAAACATCTTGCACATCACTTGCACCGGCGGCGGCGGCGGCACACCGTCCGACACCCTAACCTGTCCGCCCATTGCGGGGTACAGCCTCAGCAGCAGCCTTAGCGCTGATGGCGCTAACTGCCAAACCATCACGGTAAACGCCACCTACTCGGGCGATTTTACCAATTTTGGCATCAGTTGGGGCGATGGCACTCCCCAGCAACCCTTCAACGGCGTATCGGCTACCCATACCTACAGCAGCGAAAGCGTAGGTAATTTTAGGGTTAGGATATTCGGGTATTTTATTCACCCCGTTACCGGCGCAGAGTGTTTACGCATTGCCGAGGCAATACACCAAATTCCGCTCTTTGCCCGATTTGACTTGGAACCTGCCTGCTTAGGCAGCGATTGGGTATTTCAGGACAGGTCGTACTACATGCCTACTACCACCATTAGCCAGTGGGTTTGGGATTTTGGCGATGGCGCTCCCCCGCTCACCGGCGCTCAAACCGAAGCACACGCCTACACCACTCCCAATGACTACACCGCCTCGCTCACCATTACCAACGGCGTTTGCTCCGCTTCGGCAACGCAAAACCTTACCGTAGCGCCCCTGCCCGATGCCGAGTTTACCGTTAACGGGGGCGATTGTGCAGGCAATACCCTCAGTTTTTTGCCAAACGATGCCTCGCTTGCCGCCTATCTTTGGCAGTTGGGTAATGGGGTAAGTACCGCCCAGCCCAATCCGGTTTACTCGTATGCAAGCCCCGGCGCTTATGCCGTTTCTTTACAAACGGTGAACGAGCAAGGCTGTTATTCCGAACCGCAAACCCAAATTATTACCATAACCGATGCACCCGAAGCCCAGCCCATTACCGCTTCCGATACGCTGTTTTGCGCCGGACTCAGCGCCACCCTTACCGCCCCCGCCGGTGGAGCGGCTTACCTTTGGTCATTAGGGCAAACCACGCCTGAAATTACTGTAAGCACATCGGGCTTTTACAGCGTGCAGGTTACACTGCCATCGGGCTGTGTTTATACATCGCCGGCGGTAAACATTCAGGTTATTCCGGCGCCCTCAGCGGTTATTAGTCCACCCTCGCCGGTGGTAGTGTGCAGCGGCACGGAAGCCACCCTGTATGCGCCCAACAACCCCAATTACACCTACGCATGGTCGCAAAACAACAATGGTTTATCCTTCAATAGTTTTGTTTCCGGTGGCGCCAAAACCGTAACCGTAACCGATACCACCACCGGTTGCTCCGCCACCGGCAGCGCACAGGTGCAGATACAAGGCAACCCGCCCGCGCCCGTCATTAGCGCCTCTGCCACCCAGCTTTGCGAGGGGCAAAACGCCACCCTAAGCATCAACTCGCCCAATCCGCTACTCACCTACCAGTGGACAAACGGCGCTACGGGCAGCTCTACTTCCGTTAGCGTTTCGGGCGCTTACGGAGCCATAGCTACCAACAGTTTTGGCTGCATTTCCGATACCTCCTTTTTAGCGGTGATAACCGTAACCTCAACGCCCAATATAGCCGCTTTTCCGGCGGGTTGTTATGCCATTTGCCCCGATGAACCCATCATACTGCCCACCAACACCGCCGAAACCTACCAATGGTATTACAATGGCTTACCCATACCCGGCGCTACCGGCAACAGTATGATACCCCAAGCCGAAGGCGCATATTGGGTGGTCATGACCAACTCGCCCAACTGCACCCTTACTACGGAGGTACTGCAATTAGAGTTTGCCGATTGTGCAGGTCCTTTGCCGGTTAGCCTGCTGTCGTTTACCGGCACTGTTGAGCCCGCCGGCAACCTGCTGCAATGGACTACCGCTTCCGAAACCAATGCCGCTTGGTTTACCCTCCAAGCCTCGCCCGATGGCAGTACATTTACCAACCTTGCCCCCCGACTTGCCGCCGCCGGCAACAGCAGCAGCACCCGCCAATACCAACACTTGCACCAACAGCCCTACCCGGTTACTTATTACCGCCTCCTCCAAACCGATTATGACGGCATTACCAGCCAAGCCGGTGGGGTAATTGTATTGGTGCGCCAGGCAGAAAACCTGCCCTTTGCCATTACACACCTTGCCCCCAATCCTACCCAAAATACGCTTACTCTTACCTACACCACCCCCAATGCCCAACCCCTTGCCCTGCATTTGTACGACCTTGCCGGAAAACTGATGTACTCGCAAGCTAACCTACCTGCCTCGCCCGGCATACATACCGCTACCCTGCAACTGCAACACCTGCCCAAAGGCATGTACCTGCTTACGCTGTTTTCTGCCCAAACTGCCCTGCGCGCTAAGGTGGTGAAGGAGTAAAAAATGAATCTGATTACCCACTCATCGGGTAACAGACCGATGAGTGGGTAAACGAATCGCCACATAAAATTATCGCCATGAAATCACCAACCAACCGCTCTTTTTTGTTCGTTTTCAGCGCCATGCTCTTGTTTTGCTATACCTTTATTGCCCGCGCACAAACCGGTTTTGACCAGCCCCTTAAAATAGCGCCTATGGTTGATAGACCCTATGGCACGCTTGCTGCCGATTTAGACAATGACGGCGATAAAGACATTGTAGCAATGAGTTATTTATCAACCACACAAAGGAAAGTGGTTATTTTTGAAAATATAGAGGGCGTATATGCCGATTTTCCCATCTCCCCTCTTGCACCTACCGAAAACGGAGAGGTAACCCTTTATTTGGCAGATTTAGACAATGACAATTATATTGACCTTGTTCTTGGCTTTGGCAACAAAATAGCATGGAGCAAAAACAACGGTAATTTTAATTTTGGGAGTTTACAAGTTATTACCACTGCCATCACTGGATTGAAATCTTTGCAAATAATTGACTTTGACAACGATGGCGACCTCGACCTTTTGTCTGCCTCCAAATTAGACCATAAAATTGCTTATTATGAAAACTCAGGCAATGGCATTTTTACCAATCAAATAGTGGTTGCTGAATATGCTTACTATACAGAGGCAGTGGCAGCCTTAGATGTGGATAACGATGGGCTAACCGATATTATATCGGGCGCTGCTTCTGTATATGGTTTGGGTTGGCATAAAAACTATGGGAATGGCATATTTGGTTACCGGCAAGTTATTAGCGCCACTTTGTTGAATCCTATACAAATTGTTGTAGCCGATATGAACAACGATGGCATTTTAGACTTAGTGGTAAGTGTGGGTGCAACAAAGTATCTTTTTTTGCGAGATGCTACGTTCAGTTTTATTGAGCCTATTGTATTGTATTCGGGAGGTTGGGCTTTTACCTTGTCTGATTTTGATGCCGATGGTAACATAGACCTTTTATTTCCGCTAACCAACAATAGCCTCTGCATTATGCGCAATTATGGTTATGCGCTATTGGGTGAGCCCGAAGTGCTTGTTAATTTTCAGTACCCCTTTCAATCATACAGCCTTGAAGACATCAACAACAACGGTTTGATTGACATTATTTATACTTCTTCCTTCTCATCAGGCAGGGTAGAGTGGTATGAAAACATAGATAATGCTACCTTTGTACAACATATTTTAGCAGAAACCGAGAATATACTGTACGATATTTTCACTGCCGATTTAGATAACGACGGCGATATTGATGTGTTGTCGGCTTCGTGGGGAGACAGGAAAATTGCCTGGTACGAAAACTTAGGCAACGGCAACTTTGACAAGGTTAAAGCGATTACCCGAAATGCGTGGGGCGCTAATACGGTTTTTGCTGACGATTTAAACAACGATGGTTATATAGATGTGCTTTCTGCGTCTTATAACGATGATAAAATAGCCTGGTACCAAAACGAGGGGCAAGGTATTTTTAGCGAGCAGATGGTAATTACCGGTTCTGCCGATGCCGCTTCTGCTGTTGCCACTGCCGATTTAGATAACGATGGCGATGCTGATGTGATAGCAGCAAACTATTACAACCAACTTTTTTGGTTTGCCAATGATGGCGCCGGTAATTTTACCCTGCAACAAACCTTCAATATAGCCACCGGCGCCAAAAAAGTAATGGCGGCAGATATTAACAACGACGGTTTGTTAGACCTCGTTTTTGCATCTTCCGCAAGCGAGAACGCCGGCACATTGGGTTGGTTTCGCAATATAGGTGAGGGGGTGTTTAATACCACCCTTAACCCTATTGCTTATTGGGCAGGTATAGAAGATTTTGATATTGCCGATATTGACAATGACGGTTTGCCCGATGTTTTGGCGGTTTCTACGTATTACAACACTTCGGGTTGGTTTAAAAATTTTGAGAATGGGGTTTATTTTGAAGAAAGACTTATTTGCAACTGCCATGCAAGCCCAATTTGTATTACCACTGCCGATTTTGATAATGATGGAGATTTTGACGTTGTTGTGGGAACAAGAGCCGGCAGGATTGTGAGTTGGTATGAGAATGACAGCGCAGGAAACTTTGAGCCCGCCGATATCAATATCTCTGAGATTATAGAACCCAAAGCTATCAGGGTAGCTGATATTAACAATGATGGTTACAAAGATGTGGTGGTGGGTTTTTCGAGTCAAAGTCAAATTCTGTGGTATAAAAACCTGTTCCTAAACATTGCAGCTCCCTCCAATGAAGTTGATATGCCGGTGCAAACACAAATCTTACACCTTGCCCCCAATCCTACCCAAAATACGCTTACTCTTACCTACACCACCCCCGATGCCCAACCCCTTGCCCTGCATTTGTACGACCTTGCCGGAAAACTGATGTACTCGCAAGCTAACCTGCCTGCCTTGCCCGGCATACATACCGCTACCCTGCAACTGCAACACCTGCCCAAAGGCATGTACCTGCTTACGCTGTTTAATGCCCAAACTGCCCTGCGCGCTAAGGTGGTGAAAGAGTAATGGAGCAGGCTGATATGCCACCTTTCATTGCACTTTAACTACTTTTGTTTGCGCCTGTTTTTCTGCCCACTCCATAATGGTGCAATTATTCAGTTTGCTTTCTATCCAGTAAAGGTAGTTGATGCGGTTAAAGGCTTGCTTTTCAAACTCATCGTTTTGGAGGGTTTCCAGTTTTTGTTTAAGGCGTAAAAGCCCATCATGCAGTTCTTTTTTGTTGGCAAACTGCCCTACATTGCGCATAAAACGCACCATTAAAGACTCTACCTGATAATTTTGCTCTGTTTGAAACAGAAACCGGTAGGTAGCCCTGCCCAAAGATTCCATGAGCAATTCATTGTTAAGCTCAAAATGGATAAGCAGGTGCAAAATTCGGGCGCAGCCGTGTATAATGGGTAGCGTATCAAAGTCTTTATCGTTGAGCAAGATGTCTAACTCAGTAAGCGATTGGTTATAGTTGCCGGCATAAAAATACAGAGCGGCTATACTGAGTTGGTATTGCAGGTTGTTTCCTTTATTGCGCTGCGCAAAGGCATTAGCAAGGTACTCTTGCATTTTGGGAACCATGGCAAGGGCTTTACGGTAGTCTTTTTGATAGTAAAGAGCATCAAATGGAGCGCCGCAAATGGCATCTAAGAGCACATTTACCGATTCGGGGGTTATGTTTTGTTTATGTTCTAAGTACCATTGCTCCGTTGCTTTAACCAAGTTATCAAACTGTTCGTACTCATTTAGCGCTATAAGCGGCAGCAAAACACCTTTAACAGAAACCAAGTATTTTTGCACATTGGAAATTTGCAGCATAGGCGTATTAAACTGCTCCAATTGAAGTTGGGCATAAGACAAAGCCTTGTAGTAATTGGCGCAGCCCATGTAATAATTTACCTGCGTATTGCAAAAAAACAATCGGGCATTAAAGGAAAGGGCAAGGGATATATCTGCCATAAGCGGGTGCTGCATCACCTCATTAAACTGCTTGTGTATTGCGGCGTGTTGGTCTAACAGCCCTATGCCGGTTTGGTTAAGTAGGTGCAAACTCAATAAGTAGAGGTTGTAATACTCTTGGCAGTTGGCAGTTATTTTAAAAATAGCGCTTTTTTCTTCCTGCAATTTCATGCGCTCATCAAAAGTTTCTGTTTTGTAGGGCAGTATTTCCAATTGCAGGTTTATCAGTTCTATATGCCAGCTATATTGGTTAATGATGTTATCGGGGTGGAGCAGTTTGCGGGTGGCATCTATCTTTTTTTGTGCCGCCTCCATAAGTCCCCTGTCTATAAGAGCTTCAATATGCCTTATTTGCATACGCAGTTTATGCCTAAGCGAAATACCTGCAGCATCATAAGCCGCTAAGCAATCTAATATCAATTGGTAGAGATAATTTTTGGCAGCCGAAAATTTTTGGGCAAATTTTTCCTTAGCAAATTTTTTGAGGAGTTTTTCTTCGTCATACACCTCTTGTTTGTCTATTGCATCAAACAGTTTAAGGTATGGGTTTTCTTTTGCGTCTGTTTGTTGCTTGTAGGCATATTTTTTAAAGTAGGCTTTTTCCGTTATGGTAAGCGCTTTAATAAGGTCAAAAAGGTCGGTAGCGTAGGTAGCCATACGTGGTTCAAGTTAGTGGGTTAGTATTTACCCAACAAATATACCCAATCTTGTTACAAACAGTACAGTTGAGTTGGCACAATATGGCTACTTTTACAAATTATGGTTTGCTCCTCAAAAAAAGATAGCCATACTACTGCCGCCAAAAAGCAAAAGCCATACCATATCGGGCAGATTTGGTATGGCTTATTGCAAGGCAAAATTTAAGGGCAAAAAAACCTGTTACACTAAGGGCACATCGGGCAAAGGTTGGTCTGTTTTAGGCAATTCGGTTTGGGCATTGACATTTTGTTTTCTGAAAAACTTGCCAAAACGCTCGCCCAAATCGTAGCGGATTACATACATGGCAGGTAAAACCAACAGCGTAAGGAAAGTGGCAAAAGTAAGCCCGAAAATAATAGTCCACGAGAGCGGACCCCAAAAAACCACACTATCGCCGCCTAAGTAAAACTGGGGGTTTAAATCGGTAAATAGGGTGCCAAAGTTAATGTTCATACCCAGCGCTAAGGGTATTAACCCAAGCGTAGTAGATGCGGCGGTAAGCAATACCGGTTTTATGCGGATTCGTCCTGCCGTAACTACCGATTCAAACAAAGAAGCGCCTTTATCGCGCATTAAATCGGCAAATTCTACTATAAGGATACCATTTTTAACCACTATACCTGCCAGCCCCACTATACCTATGCCTACCATTACAATAGAAATGGTCATATTAAACAGGCTAAAACCAAGCAATACGCCGGTAATGCTAAAAATGATTTCGCTCAAAATGATGAGTGTTTTGCTTACCGAGTTAAACTGTGTAACCAAAATAAGGAAAATTAACCCCAGCGAAATGAGCAAGGAGCGCATTAAAAATGCCGATGTTTCGGCTTGGTCTTCCTGCTCGCCGGTTTGTTTTACTTCTATACCATCGGGCAGTTTTAGTTTAGCAACGGCGTTTCTGATATTATCGTTTACCTCGTTTGCGGTGTAACCACTCAACACGTTTGAGCTTAGGGTAATTACGCGTTTTAGGTTTTTGCGCTTAATACCGCCGTAAGTATTAGTATATTTTACATCGGCAACAGCGGCAAGCGGCAGGTTTTTCACTTGCCCGGTTTCGGAACGGAAAGTGAGTTTGGTATTGAGCAAAGTATTTACATCGTTGCGCTGGTCATACTTATACCTTAGCTGAATAGGGTATTCATCTTCGTTGTCTTTAAACTTAGATACCTCCTTGCCAAAAACCGCCGTGCGCAATTCTGAGCCAATAAAAGCAGTAGAAACCCCCTCGCGGTTGGCGCGCTCACGGTTTACACTCACAATAATTTCGGGATTATTGTTTACAAAGTCCGATTTTAGCTCTTCTATGCCCGGAATTTGTAAGGAATCCTGCAAGTAAAATTGCAATCTGTTGGCAGCTCCTATCAATTGGTCTAAGTCATCGCCGCTAACCTCTATGTTTATGGGTGCGCCGGTTGGCGGTCCGTTCCTTTCTTGGTCAACGGTTACCTGCACGCCGGGCAGGTCTTTTACCTCTTGCCTGATGCGGTCTAAGTACTCGCGTGTAGATTGCCCTTGTCTTTCAGAAAATTTCACAAAGGTTACGCTTACTTTGCTTTTATTGGAGGCAGCGCTACGGTCGCCGCTGGTAGGGTCGCCGGCACCCACTGCCACATTACTGCTAATGGCTTCTACAATAGGGTTATCTTTACCCACTATTTTTTCCACCTTATTCTCCACAATGCGGGTAAGCGAGTCGGTATAAGTTTGGTTAGTACCTACCGGCAGGTTCATATAAACGTAAATATAGTTTGGGTCGCCTATAGGAAAAAACTGAATAGGCGGCGTGCGCACACCAAACAAGAAAAAGGAGAAAAACAACATAAATACGGAGAGCATAATAAGAACATACGGTCGCCATGATTTAAGCAAAAACCGAAGTAGCGCTTCGTAAACGTCCATCAAAATAGGCAGCACCCTATGTTCAAACCCTACTACCAAGTATTTAATAAACAATTTGTAAGCAATATACAGCCCCAGCGCCATAGCCATAAAATTACCTACGCCCTTAGGGGCGGCAAGGTAACAAAAAGCTGTAATGGCAGCCATAACCAGCGCCGTTTTAAGAAACGACAATCGGCGTTGTTTGCGTTCTTCGGGCGTGGGTCTTACCGATTCTGCCTTCATAAAAGCAGCCGCAAAAACGGGGTTAATAATAAAAGCCACTATAAGCGAGGCTACTAAGGTTAAAATGAGGGTAATGGGCAAGTACATCATAAACTTACCCACAATACCCCCCCAAAAAGCCAAGGGCACAAAAGGGGCAAGCGTAGTAAGTGTACCGGCAAGCACCGGTATAAAAATTTCTCCTGCTGCCATTTTTGCGGCGGTAGTTACCGGCATTTGCCCGTTCTGGAAAAGCCGATAAGTGTTTTCTATCACCACAATAGCATCATCTACAATAATACCTAAGGCAAATAAAAGCCCGAAAAGCACTATCATATTGAGCTCAAACCCGATGGCAGGCATCACCATAAACGCCAAAAAGACCGATAGCGGAACCGATAAACCCACAAAAAAGGCATTGGTAACACCCATAAAAAACATGAGCACAATGGTTACCAAAATAAACCCGATGATGATAGAGTTAATTAAATCGGCAAGAGTGGTTCGGGTAAGTTCCGATTGGTCGCCGGTAATGGTTACGTTCAGTTCGGGCGGAAATTTGTCTTTTTTCAGTTTTTCTACCAGTGCATGGATATTGTCTGATGCTTCTATGAGGTTTTCGCCACTGCGCTTAATAACGCTGAGGGTAATAACGTTTTTACCATTAAATCGGGCAAAACTTTCTTTTTCCTTGTAAGTGTCTTTAATTTCGGCAATATCTTTGAGGTAAACCGGCGCTCCCGACATGCTTTTTACCACAATATCGCCTATTTGCATGGCATTGGTAAACTGCCCCTTTACCCTAAGCGCTCGCTTCATATCAGACACGCTTATCAAGCCGCCCGATATGGTCATGTTTTCGGTGTAAATGGCGCGCTCTATGTCGCCAAAAGTTACGTTAGCGCTTTGCAGTTTAAACATATCCACATTTACCTGAATTTCGCGCTCCAGCGCTCCAATCATGTCCACGCGGGTAATTTGTTTAAGTTGCTCTATTTCATCTTTAATATCTTCGGCGTAGTTTTTAAGTTTGGTAAGGTCAAACTCGCCCGATATGTTAATGCCCATGATAGGTATTTCGGAAAAATCTACTTCTACCACCGTAGGGGCATTGGGCAAATCTTTGGGCAGGTTTGAAGCGGCACGGTCAACGGCATCTTTTACCTTTTGCTTGGCTACGTCCACCTTTACATCGGTGTTAAACTCTACCACTACGTTAGAAAAATCCTGAATAGAATTACTGGTAATTTTCTTTACGCCCGAAATAGATTTTATTTGCTTTTCAATAGGGCGGGTTACTAAGTTTTCCATATCGGCAGGCGAAGTGCCCGGGTAAATGGTACTTACGTACATGGTAGGAATAACAATATCCGGAAACTGATTTTTGGGTAGGCTCAAATAGGTAGAAACGCCAAAAACAGCTATAAAAGCAGTAACTACAAAAATGCTGGTGCGGTTATCAATAGACCAACTGGTAGGCCAGAAATGTTTAAATGATTGCATAACTTTATGGGTGTGCGTGTTGGCTTTTTATGGGTTAGGTTATATAAAAGCAGTAGCGAGTTTTTCTCCCCCCCAGCCCCCCTCAAAGAAGAAGGGGGAAGTTTATAGCGTTGTTTTTTTTAGTACAAATAGGGGCTGCCTTGCGCTCTAAAAAAAGTTAGAATTTTACGTACTGACCGGCGTTGATATTCTGAAAACCGGTGGTAATGAGCATATCGCCCGATTTAAGCCCGTTTTTAATTTCCATAACATCGCCGCTGGCTACTCCTAAGGCAACAAGCTGTTTGGTTGCCATATACCTGCCCTCTGCCGATTTGGTGGCTGTATAAACATAGTTGCCTTCTTCGGAGTTTTGAATGGTATTTATAGGAACTACAATAGCGCCGGCAGTGGCGTAGTCTTTAATTTTTACCTGTGCAATCATATTGGTTCTAATATCGGGCACGGTGGGCAGTTTCAGTTCTACCTGAAAAGTTCTGCCGGCATTGTTAATGATATTACCAACGGTTTTTACTTTGCAGGTAAATGTTTTGCCCAAATCGGGCAGGGTAACTTCGGCATCATCGCCCACACGCACTTTGCCCACATAGGTTTCGGCAAGTTCGGCAAGCACTTTCATATTACTTAGGTTAACTATGCGGAAAGGCGGAATGGGCGAACCCACCATAGCTCCTTCGCCTACTTTTATGTTTACCTCCTCTACCGTGCCCGATATGGGAGCGCGCACATTATACAAATCGGCTTGTTTTTGGAGGGTAGCCATTTTATACTCTAAGGTTTCCAAGTTGTTTTTGGCGGTTAAAAATTGTACTTCGGTGCCTATTTTTTGGTCCCAAAGGGCTTTTTGCTTTTCGTAAATAGTGCGGGCAAAACCTATGTTGGTTTGCAGCTCCTGCATACTTTGCTGAAAAACAGCATCGTCAAGGGTGGCTAAAACATCGCCCTTGTTCACCTTTTGACCGCGCACTACCATTACTTGGGTTACAATACCCGGCTGCTTAGGGCTAACGGCAATGTTGTCGTTGCAATCTACTTTACCTTGCACCTCCAAAAAATGGCTGAACGATACCGGACGAAGCTCCACTACCTCTACGGGTGTTTCTTTGGGCGGTTGCGGGGTAGCTGCTGCTGTGCCGCCTACCTCTTGTTCCAGAGCCTGAATTTGCTCTTCTAATTTGCTTTGCTGGTCTTTTAGTTTTTTAAGTTCGGTAGCTTTATCGCCGGTAGTTGCCTGGCAACCGCTTAGCAACACTATTGCTATGGCAAACATGCCTAAAAAATGAGAATGCTTTAAGTATGACATGGTGGATATTTTTTAGTTATGAGTTGTGAATTATGAGTTATGAGTTACCGAATGACGAATACCAGCCCGATTTTGTTTCACGCAAAGACGCAGAGAAAAGAAGTTGGAGTTAGTTAAAAGTTATGAGTTGTGAATTGCGAGTTATGAGTTACCGACTACTATCTACCATCTACTAAGTACCCGCTACTATCTACCAAAACTATCAGTAATACAAGCCCATAGCTTTGCGCAGGTCGGTTTGGGCTAAGAGTAGGTTGTAAAGCGCCTGTGAGTATAAACCCTGATTTTGGAATAATTTAGACTCGGCATCGGTTAGTTCAAGGCTTGAGCCTACGCCTTCTTTGTACTTGGTTAGGCTTACGTTGTAAATTTTTTGTGCTAAAGCAATGTTAGCCTCCTGACTTTTGAGCTGCTCCAAGGCGTTTTGGTAGGCAATTCGGGCTTGTGCTACCTCCAAGTCAAAGCTGTTGAGCAGTTGGGTGCGTCCGTTTTGAATTTTCTTTTTGTTGATAAAACGCTGTGCAATTTGGTTTTTACGGCTCAATCCGTCAAAAATAGGTACGCTCACCTGCAAACCGGTAACGGCGGTAGGAAACCATTTATCAGAAAAAACATCAAAATCGTTGCTTTGGAAACGGCGCTCATAAGATAAAAATGCGCTCACGGTTGGCAATCGGGTAGCGTAAAGCTGTTTAATGCCCAACTCGTTCAAATTATCCGACATATTCAATTGCTTCAACTCAATGCGGTTATTAAAGGCAATGGTGTCAATTTGTCGGGTAAGGTCGTTAGGGTCAATAAAATCCCGAAGGTTTTGGGTAAGGGCAATTGGTTGGTTCAAATCCATGACCAATTGCAGTTTAAGGAGGTTATAAACGCTTTCTAACTGGCGTTTAAGGGCTGTTTGCTGCGTTTTAAGGTTAGAGAGTTGAAGTTGCAACCTGTCCACATCTAAATTTTCTACAAACCCGGCTTTGTAAAAGGCTTCGGTTTCGGTTAAGACCTGTGCCAAAACATTGATGTTTTTTTGCAGAATTACCCCGTTTTCCTGAATAATAAGCGCCGAAAAGTAGGTGCGGGCAATGGCATCTCTAATTTGGTTTTCGGTGGCTTCAATTTGGAGTTCGGCTTGTTCTACCAATTTTTTGGCAGCCTGCAATGCAATAAAAAAACTGCCGCTAAAAAGTAGTTGACTGGCTTGTGCATTAACGGCAATGGTGTTGTTGGTACCAAAAGCAATTTCGGCAAACTCGCCGGGGGTGCCACCAAAAAACTCGGCGGGCACTAAACTGATGGGAAGTTGCAAAAAACGCTGGTAATTAACATTAGCATTCACCTGCGGCAACCCGTTTGCGGTTAAGATATTAACCTGCTTGCGGGCATACAGCACATCAAGGTCGTTATTTTGTCGGGTAAGGTTTTTTTGAAGCGCTTGGCTAATGGCATCAGAAAGACCAAGTCGCAAGGTGTCTGATAAAGAGTCGGCTTGCTGTGCGTTGGTTGATAGGGTAAAAACAAAAAAGGCGCACAAAACAATTGATACGCTTTTAAAAATACGGAACATATTTTATGTTTTTAATTTTTGGGAGGTTTTGTTCAAAATACTGAACGCCTTTTGGCGTAGCAATGCCCAGTATATGGTATTGCATCATTTCGAGAAGAATTTCGGTAAAGGGGTAGTCTGATTTCAGTAAAAAATCGTCTTCCACTGCCACTTTTGATTTGGCAATGTAAAATCGGGCAATGAGTTCGGGTTTAATATCGGGTCGGTATAAACCCTGTTCTATGCCTTTTTTAATGTTGTTTACCACTGTACCGTAAATGTACTTGCTGCGGTGGTTTTCCATCAGTTCCCAGCTTTCGGGGTAATACTTTTTAAGTTCATAAATAGCAGAAGGGTGCATCATGCTAAGTTGCCTCATAACGTGTTCGGCTATGTTGAGCATTTCTTCAATGGCATTAGCCGAAGATTGGGCTATTTGGTTGGCAATTTCACATTCCAAAGAAAGGTGCATTTCCATTGCCTTATGAATCAGATCGGCTTTATTGCTGATATGGTGGTAGAGTGTTTTTTTGGATACGCCCAAATTGGAGGCTAAATCGTCCATACTCACATTGCGTATGCCGTATTTAGTAAAGAGGTTAAAGGCTTGGGATAAAATTTTTTGCAGTGTTTCTTCCATGCTTTTGTTTCGGGGTTCTGAAATTGACCTTTAATAAACTCTGGAAACTCAAAAAGGTTTTAAAGTTTCCAAAGTTTTTTCGGTTTTTTTGGTTTTTCTTTTATCCCGATAATAAGGGCATGTTAATTACCTTACTGCCTTTTGCCTTATGTAAGTGTGATTTTAACCAAAATTCTTACAAAAAAAATGGTTGTGTATTAAAGTGCATTACCTTTGTAGTGTTTAACTACCAATGCACCCACTCACCACCTATTATTACTTAACACCATGCCATTTGGAAACGGAAAACCATTTACCTTTGACCGCACCGTGCGGTTGGTTATATTTGTAGCTGCCTTATGGGGCACGCTCCAAGTACTCAATTATTTGAGCGATGTACTCATACCCTTTGCCATTGCCCTGCTACTGGCGTATTTGCTCAATCCTTTGGTCAATTTTATTCAGCACAAACTAAGGGTAAAAAAACGCGCATTATCTGTTATTTTAACCTTATTTTTAGTGTTGGGTTCGCTAACCTTGTTGCTCACCCTGCTCATACCGCGCTTGGTAAAAGATGCCAAACACGTGGGCGGTATGTTATCGGACTATGTGCAAAATACCGAAGTGCGCGAGCGGGTGCAGGGCTTTTTGCCCAATAATTTGCAACAACGTTTTGATGAATTTACCCGAAACTTAGACATAGAAGAAATACTGAGCATAGAAAACCTTGAAAAAACCATTGACCTGTTGGCACAAAAAATACTACCCGGTGTATGGGGCGTGTTTTCGGGTTCTTTAACGGTTATTATTACCTTAATAGGGTTTACCATAGTGGGTTTGTACCTCATTTTTATACTGATTGACTACCAAACCATTGGGGAAAGATGGCAGTTTTTAATACCACGCAGTTACCGAACTCATACGGTAGAAGTAGTGGGCGATATAGAAAAAGCCATGAACACCTATTTTAGGGCACAAGCTACTATTGCATTTTTGGTGGGCATACTTATAGCCATTGGTTTTGCCATTATAGGGCTGCCTATGGGGGTGCCGCTTGGGTTGTTTATAGGTATGCTAAATATGGTGCCCTACCTGCAAATAGTGGGTTTTATACCGGCTGCTTTTTTCTGCCTGCTGCACTCGTTAGAAACCGGCGAAAGTTTTTGGGTTATGCTGGGTTTGGTGCTGTTGGTGCAAACCATAGTGCAGGTTATTCAAGACGTAATTTTAACCCCCAAAATTATGGGCAATGCTACGGGTTTAAATCCTGCGGTTATTTTATTGTCGCTCACTATTTGGGGTAAATTACTGGGGCTGCTGGGGCTGCTTATTGCCCTACCGCTTACTTCTATTATGCTTGTTTATTACAACCGGTTTGTACTAAGTACCGAACTGCCCCCACCCGATGCCATAACAACACCTACCCCCGAAACAACCAATAACAACAGGGAGGAAGGAAAGAGTGAAAAGTGAGGAGTGGTAGTGGGTATTCAGTAGTGGGTAGTGGGTACTTGGTAGATAGTAGATGGTAATTGGTACTAACCACTAATCACTAACCACTAACCAGTACCAATTTATTGCCGCAAAAGCCTTACTTTGTGCCGATTTTCACCTCCCATAATCCACAAACAAAGGCTACCATGAAGCAAATACCCGTTTTAGTCGCTTTTTTAGCGCTGATAGCGCTGAGCTTTACCACTGTTTGGGCACAAAAAACACCCGCCTCAACACCAGCCGATGAGCGGCTTAAAACCGCCCTGCAACGCCAAAACTTAGCCGGTGGCGCTGCCACATCGGGCATAGGTTTCCGGTCGGTTGGTCCTTCGGTTATGAGTGGGCGGGTTACGGCAGTAGCGGTTTCGCCCGTTAATCCGGCGCATTTTTATGCAGCTTACGCATCGGGCGGTTTGTGGGAAACGGTAAACAACGGGGCTACTTTTTCGCCGCTTTTTGACCAAGAAGCCGTAATGACCATTGGTGATATAGCGGTTAATTGGGCAACTTCGCCCCCGCAAATTTGGGTGGGTACGGGCGAAAACAATTCGAGCCGGTCTTCTTATGCCGGTGTGGGTATGTACCACAGTGCCGATGGCGGTAAAACATGGCAATACAAAGGATTGCCCGAATCGCACCATATAGGCAGAATTGTACTGCACCCCACCAATGCCGATGTAGTTTGGGTAGCGGTGTTGGGGCATTTATACTCTGCCAACAAAGAGCGCGGCGTTTACAAAACCACCGATGGCGGTAAAACATGGAAACAAACTTTATACATAGATGATAATACCGGCGCTATTGATTTGGTAGCTGATGCCGCCAACCCAAACATACTGTATGCCGCCATGTGGCACCGGCAGCGCCGAGCATGTAATTTTACGGAGGGCGCTCCTTCATCGGGCATTTACAAGAGTACCGATGAGGGCAATACTTGGGCATTGGTAACGGGCGCTCAATCGGGCTTTGCAGTGGGTAAAATAGGGCGCATCGGGTTAAGTTTGCACCCATCGGGCACGGTTTACGCCTGTTTAGACAATCAAAATCTGCGTGCCAAAGAGCCGCCAAAAGAAGATGCCGCCCTAAAATTGGAACGAGATGACCTTAGAACCATGTCTAAACCCGATTTTTTGAAATTGGAAAAGTGGAAATTAGAAGACTACCTTCGCAGCAACGGTTTTCCCGAAAAATACAAGGCAGCCACCGTATTGGAAATGGTAAAAACCGATAAAATAAAACCCCAAGCCTTAGTGGAATACTTAGAAGATGCCAACACCAACTTGTTTGATACGCCGGTTATAGGCGCTGAGGTTTACCGCAGTACAGACGGCGGTAAAACATGGCAAAAAACCAATAAAGACTATATAGACGACCTGTATTACTCTTACGGATACTATTTTGGGCAAATAAGGGTTGCCCCCCAAAATCCCGATAAAGTGTATATGCTGGGTGTGCCGCTGCTTAGGTCTGACGATGGTGGACAAACCTTTAAGGCTATTGACGGCGATAACGTTCATGCCGACCACCACGCCCTATGGCTCAACCCCACTTCCGAAGGGCATCTTATAAATGGCAATGACGGCGGTATTAACATCAGTTACGACGATGGTAAAAACTGGATTAAGTGCAACAACCCGCCGGTAGGGCAGTTTTATACGGTAAACATAGACACCGAAAGCCCCTACAATGTGTATGGCGGTTTGCAAGACAACGGCGTTTGGGTAGGCAGCAGCGCCTATAAACCCGGTGTAGCGTGGCATCAAGACGGGCAATATCCCTACAAATCTATTATGGGCGGCGATGGCATGCAGGTGGTCATTGATAACCGAAACAGCAACCTTGTTTACACAGGTTATCAGTTTGGCAACTATTTTAGGATAGACCTAAGCACGGAAGATTACCAAGCTATTACCCCTAAACCCGAATTGGGCGAGCGCCCACTCCGGTTTAACTGGCAAACCCCCATTGCCCTTTCGGTACACAACCAAGATATTGTGTATTTTGGCTCACACAAATTGCACCGCTCTATGGATAAAGGCGATACATGGACAGCCATATCTGCCGACCTTACCAAAGGCGGTAAACCGGGCAATGTTCCGTATGGCACCATTACCACCATCAGCGAATCTAAATTTAAGTTTGGCTACATATACATTGGCACAGATGATGGCTACATTCACCTAACCAAAGACGGCGGTAATACTTGGGCGCGCCTAAGCGATAAACTGCCCCAAGACCTTTGGGTGAGTAGGGTAATAGCCTCGGCATATGTGCAAGAACGCGTGTATGCTTCCTTAAACGGCTACCGGTGGGATAATTTTACCCCCTATCTTTATGTATCTGACGATGAGGGTAAAACATGGAAACAAATAGGGCAAAACCTGCCAATAGAGCCGATAAATGTGGTAAAAGAAGACCCACAAAATCCCAATTTATTATACGTTGGCACCGACCATGGTTTGTATGTTTCCTTAAACCGAGGCGATACTTTTATACGCATGGATAAAGACCTCCCGGCTGTGGCAGTGCATGATTTGGTGGTACACCCTACCGCTAATGAGTTGGTAGTAGGCACACACGGACGCTCTATTTATATAGCCAATGTAGAACACTTACAACAACTTACGCCCGATTTGTTGGTAAAAACGCTGCATGTTTTTGAACCCAAAAGCATCAGGTACAGCGCCGGCTGGGGCAAAAGTTGGAGTAAATGGGCAGAACCCCGATTGCCCAAAACGCTGCTGCCTGTTTATGCCAATAAACCCGATAGTATTACCCTTTCTGTTTACACCACTGATGCCAAAAAAGAAGCCGATAACCTGCTCCTTACCACTTTTACCATGCCCCTAAACCAGGGTTTGCAATACATAGAATACGACCTGACTTACAACGAAGCCATGTTGCCCCAATATAAAACCATGCTAAACGAAGGTAAAAAGCCCGATGAAAAACCGGCGCTCCCCAAAAAAGCCGATAATGGTAAATGTTACCTCTTGCCCGGCGCCTACTCCGTAGTACTCAAAACTGCCTCGGCAGAGGAAAGAGTAAAATTGGAGGTAAAGTAGCTTTTCACTTGCCATATTTCAAACACAAGAATTGACAAAGCAGAGTATCATTTTCAGGATTTTACCCTATTTTTGCAGCGTTCACCATACTCCAACCAAACTGCCTGCCCAAAAATGCCGAGCTATCTGTATAAACAGCAAAATATGGGCGTACTAAAAGGCAGTTATCATTTTGAACCGGATTATTTACAAGAATTTAACCTTTCATGGCTAAAAAAACATGGAAAAACTGGAGCGGAATAGTAAGTTATCAGCCGCAAAAAGTATATATGCCATATTCGGAGGAAGAAATTGTGGAGGTGGTAAAACACAATGCCGCCCGAAAACGCAAAATGCGTACCATAGGCTCCGGTCATTCATGGACGCCGCTTTGCGAAACCGAACAAGCCCTCATTTCACTCGATAACTACCAAGGCATTGAGAGTGTAAACCATGCCGCTATGCAGGCAACCGTTTATGCCGGCACCAAAATACACCAATTAACCCAAATGCTGTTTCAGGAGGGTTTAGCGCTTGAAAACTTAGGCGATATAGACCGTCAGTCTATAGCAGGCGCTATCAGTACCGGCACACATGGCACAGGCATAAACTTTGGCATTATTCCTACACAGATAATAGGCTTAAAATTGGTAACTGCATCGGGCGATGTGGTAACATGTTCGGCACAAGAAAATCCCGATGTATTTAAGGCGGCACAGGTATCTTTGGGCGTACTGGGTATCATTTCAACCATCACCTTTCAGTGTGTGCCTGCCTATAAACTCCGGTATGTAGCCGATAAAGAAAACCTGCACTCCTGTTTGGCTAATATAGACAACTACAATGCCCATAACCGCAATTTTGAGTTTTACTGGTTTCCTTATTCCGATGTTTGCCAAACTAAATTTAGCAATATCACAGATGAACCTGTGCAAGACAATCCGGTGAGCGATTACCTGAACGGCGTGGTGCTTGAAAACGGCATTTTTGGCGCTGTTAGCGAAGCCGTGCGTTTAGCGCCCAACCTAACCACCAAGGTAGCCAAATTGGCTTCTACATTAGTAAGCCCGTTTAGCAAAACCAACTGGAGCCACAAAGTATATGCCACGCCGCGCATGGTAAAATTTAACGAAATGGAATACAATTTACCCATTGAACAGTTTAAAGATACCCTGCTGGAAGTGGTAGATGCCTTTAACCACTACCGGTTTAAGGTGCATTTTCCGTTAGAAAACCGGTTCCTAAAAGGAGACGATATTTACCTAAGCCCCGCCTACGGAAGAGACTCAGCCCATATTTCTTTTCATGTGTATAAAGGTATGCCCTATAAAGCCTATTTTGATGCTATGGAAAGCATTTGCCGCAACCACCAAGGCAGACCGCACTGGGGTAAACTGCACAACCTTACCGCCAAAGAGCTGCAACCGATTTTTCCTAAATGGAACGATTTTTTGAAGGTTCGCCGCAGCCTTGACCCCAACGGGTTGTTTTTAAACGGTTATTTAAGGCAGTTATTCGGGTTAGAATCGCCCCTTGCATAATGTGGAAACAATCTCTTAACAATCGCTGTTAAAAGGCGGACAAACAGTAATGTGTGGATTCCGAAAATTTTATCCCCAATAGCAGGGCTCATTATCCCGATGTATGGCTTATTACCGTTATTGTAGTACTGCTCATCATCAGTTTGTTTACCCACCTTCACTACCTGCCGCTGCGTGCCGAAGAACCCCGCCGGGCGCTGGTGGCTTTAGAAATGGAGCTATCGGGCAATTATATAGCGCCTACCATTAATGGCGTTTTCTACTACAATAAACCACCGGTTTACAACTGGTTTTTGGTTGCCCTGTATAAACTTTTCGGGTCTTATGATGAGTGGGTGGTGCGGTTGCCCAGCGTACTTTCATTGTTGCTAACGGGGGTACTGCATTTTTACATTTTCAGGCGATATGTAGGAGCAGAGGTGGCATTATTATCGGCATTGTTTTATGTTACCAGCGCCGATATATTGTTTTATTTCTCGCTGCTGGGCGAAATTGACCTATTTTACACCCTTATAGTGTATGCCCAAATAGCGGCTATGCTGCACTACTTTTTGGCAGGCAAATATGCCCACATGTTCATAGTATCGGGCTTAATGGTGGCAATAGGGTTGCTTACCAAAGGGTTGCCATCATTACTGTTTCAGGTATTTACCGGATTAGCGCTGCTGGGTTTAGAGCGCCGGTGGAAACTGCTGTTTCACTGGGGGCATTTTGTAGGCGTAGGCATCATGGTGTTGGTTACCGGCAGCTATTTTGTGCTTTATAACCAATACAACGATGTTGGGCTTTATTTTGCCAAACTCCTGAGCGAATCTACCGAGCGCACCATGATGGAAAAAGGCATTTTAGCACAGGTTCAGCACTTGTTTACCTTTCCGTTTATGCTGCTCAAACTGCTCATGCCTTATGCGGTGCTGCTCCCCCTATTATTTACAGCGCCTATGGTAAAAGCGGTAAAAGAAAAGGCAGTACTGCGGCTTAGTCTTATGTTTATAGTGGCTAATATATGGGTGTATTGGCTCTCGCCCGGCACTAAAGACCGCTACTTGTATATGTTTCTGCCTTTTCTGTTTTTACTGTTAGCTTATGGTTGGGTACATTTTGGCAGGGCTTGGCAAAAGTACCAAAAACTGCTGCACTACCTTACCGGCGGTTTTATTCTGCTATTGGCTGTGGCATCGCTGGCATCGGGTTTTATACCGCAAACCCAAATGGCACCCTATGTTTGGTTTTGGGCATTGTTGTTTTTGGGGTTATTTTTAGCGGTTGGTTACCTGTGGCGCTCGGCAAAAATAGACCATGTTTTACTCCTTGCCCTGTGTATGGTATTGTTGCGATTAGAATTTAACACCACCATTATACCCATTCAAATACCCGATTTTAAGGCAAATGCAGTTATTGACGACCTCAATACCATTTTAGACATTACCCGGCGCCAACCCATTTACCTTGCCGGCAATGCCCAAACCCTGCATGTTAAAACCTTTGGTTTAGGCGGAAAACCCTTAGTAGAAGCCGATTTGATGCAGCCGCCGCCGTTGTTGTTCAGGATTTCTTATTACCTAACCAAAGCAACGCGCCACATAGTGCAGTACATGCCCAATGTTGAAAAAGGCAAATACTACCTAAGCGAGCAGCCCTTTGCCGAAGGTAAACCCTACCGCATACTCCACCGTTTTACCGAACCCCGCACAAAGGTAAATTATGTGCTGTTTGAGGTGGAGTAAGCAACGAGATGTTGGAATTAAAATGAACGCCCAATAGGGGTAAATCCTGCATAAGGGTTGCCTTATCCTACCCTAAAACCCGCAGCAATTAGCACACAGATAACACGGATGGGACTGATTTGCACAGATTTTTGAAAAATAAAGACTCAAGTTTTGATTTCGGATATCGGGGTAAATTCTTTTCCTCCCGATAAAAACTGCGTTTCAGTAGCACTGCCCAATTAACAAGGTGCAGCGCACCGAAATATACTGTCCCACCTGTTTGAAATCCTTTTACTATAAGCCTTTGGGCGTACTTATAACTCCAACCTCACGTTAAAATAGTTCTCATGCGCTACTCTCCTACCGTAATGAGGCGACTGTATGATTTTCCGCCGGCATCTAACTGGTAAATGTACTCGCCTGCGGGCAGGTTATACTCAAACGAGTTAAAGGTAAAGGTAAAACTACCCTGCGGCTGGTATTGGTTAAACAAGGTAACCAATGGCTGTGCAGCTTTATTGAGTATGCGCAGCCTTACAGTGCCACCTTGCAAAATGGCGTATTTTATAAAGGTGGTGCCATAGTTGGTAAAATCGGGCTGATGCCCCAGCAGGGCTGCCGTATCGCTTGAGCCAACACTTGGCGAGCAGGCGTTTACCAATCCGGTTAATCGGGTAAAACTTTGCCCCAGCAAGGCATCTACTATAGCGGGGTGCATACAAAACCAATCCTGCAAAAGAGTAGCATAAATTCGGCGAAAATCTATATCGTTTGGTATATTACCCGGTCCTACCCAGTTGCTTTGCGCTATATTGGGAGCAGTACCCACAAAACCGTTGCCCTCTAATCCGTCTCCCCAAAGCAATACGGGGGCAGCCTCGCCGTGGTCGGTACCGTTTGAACCGTTTTCAAAGACCCGTCTTCCAAACTCAGAGTGGGTAACAATCAATACTTTTTGATTGTGTCCGGTGGCGGCAAGGTCATCGTAAAACGCTTTTACCGCTCCGGCTATTCTGCCCATAAGGGTAGCATGGCTGTTAATTTGGTTGGCATGAGTATCAAACCCGTCAATGGTTACCATATAAACTTTGGTGCCCAAATTACCTTTTATCAATCGGGCAATGATAGCCATATTAGATGCAAGGCTGTTGTTACTGGGGTAAGTTACGGCGGCGGCTGAGGCATCGTAAGCGCGCTTAATAGCATCGGAAAACCGAAAAGAGCTATTGGCAGTTTGGCGCATAAAAGCCAATTCTTCGCCATAGTAACAATCGGGAACATTTTGGGTATCGTACAGTTGTCCGCCCTGGGCTATTTGGTAAAACTCATTGGGGTTGTTAATTACCAACGACATGGTAGTATTGTTGCCACGTGCAATAAGGTTAGAGTCAGACCCTATTTGGATAGCGGGCGGCACGCTGGGGGGAGCTTCTAAATAAGCGGGATACTCTTGCTCTAAATACCTGCCAATCCAACCCGATGAAAGGTAAGTGTTGGCATTGCTGGCAGTTGCCCAAATATCGGAAGACCGAAAATGCGACAGGTTTTGCTGTGGGTAAGCCACGTTGTGAATAACCTTCATTTTTCCGGCTAACCAAAGCGGATGCACATTATTAAGACTGCCATGCATACCTATACCGGCTGTATTATCCAGCATGGTTATGCCACTCATGGGCAGGGCAATAGTGGGTCGGTGGGTGGTATAAGTGCCATAGTCGTAAACCGGCACAATGGTATTGAGCCCATCGTTGCCGCCTTTAAGTCTTATAAGTACCAGCGCCCTGTCGGTTTGGGCATTGCTAAGAGCTGCCAACAACGGCGAACGCGCCAAAGCATGAATAGGTAACCCGTTTAAGGAAAGCGATGCGCCAAGCGCCGCTAAACCGCCGGTGAGCAGAAAATTACGGCGGCTCCAAGTTTTATGGGCTTTTTCGTGCTGTTCGCCATGTTCTAAGGCGCTGCCGTCTTTAAGGGCAGTTTGGTTATGCTGAGGTAAATGATCTTGACACATGATAGATAGAGTGAAGAGTGAATTGCGAATTATGAGTTATGAATTATGAGTTATGACTACCAGCCCGATTTTGTTTCACGCAAAGGCGCAAGTTAGTGGTTAGTTATTAGTGGTTGGTACCAACTACCAAGTACTATCTACTATTTACCATCTACTAAGTACCCACTACCCACTACTGAATACCCACTACCCCCAAATTTAAGTTAATTGAAATTCGGGCAGTCTTACTAAGTAGGCAAGCAGTGCGCTGATTTGGTCAGGGGCTTCGGTCCAATCTAAATTCCAAGAATAGTCCTGAAAATAATTTTCGGGAATATCGGCTTTAAAAACTTGGGTAGCGGTGTCGTACATATTAGGGTCAGATAAGCCATTGGGCAGTAGGTAATCGGCAATAGCGGCGGCAACCACAGCAGGGTCGTTAGAGTCATTGGTAAGGTCTTTGGCAAGTTGCACCCAATTGTCTTTGGTAGCGGCATTAGGTCCGGCGGCAAGGTAATCAAGCACTAAATCCCAGCGGCGGGTAAGGGTATCTTCGGTAATCCATGCGTGATGCCCGGGCCAGCCTGCTACGTCAACGGGGTTAAAAAGGTTTTGCCCGAGCGCCGTGCAACCGTTCCAAATATAGTCCAACATACTATTGTCATACGATATTTTCATTTGGTGCAACAATCCTACAAAGTAATCTGCCGGGCTTTTAATGTTAGCGCCCATAAAAGCATCGTCAAAAAAGTGGTTGCTTTTAAAGAGTTGTTTAAAAACAGGCGATAACTCAAAGTTGCTATTTATAAAGGTTGTAGCTAAAGCAGATACAATAGTTTCATCGGGAACGGGGTAAACAAAGGCTTTGTAAATTTTTCGGCAAATATGCTGGGCAACCTGATTAGTGCGTTGTATAAACAGAATGTCGTGCAGGTCGTCATAATTCCAGTTGCCTGTTTGCCCAAAAACAGTTTTGGCGTTGGTATCAAATCGTGTGGGGTCAAACCATACATCAATACAAGTGCCCGAAGAAGCTCGCCAGCCGGTTAAGGCGCGCGAGGCAGCCACTATATCGGCTTGGGTATAGCCGTTGCCCTCGCCTAAGGTAAAAAGTTCAAACAATTCGCGAGCATAGTTTTCGTTTGGGCTGTTTTTAGTACTTAGCGCTCCGTCAAGGTAAATGAGCATGGCAGCAGTTTTACCTATGGCATAGGTAAAATCTTTAAAATTACCCAAAGCGTGTTGTTGTAAGGTGTTGTAATACTGAAATAAGTATTTAGAACACTGGTAGGTATTCCATTCAGTTACAAAATGGTTGTGCCAAAACAGGGTAAGTTTATCCCGAAATCCGTTATTGGTCATATCCATTAAAAACTGGCGCCGCCACTCGCGAAGGTGCTGCTGGGCTTCAGTGCCAAAATTGGCAGCGCTTGAATAACCCACCAATGGCACTACGGTATAAGTTGCCCATACCGGCGCCGGGGTTAAAGGTAACGCCATTGCGCCGTTTACAATTTGGTCAACTAAGGCAGAGGGCGTTAGGGAAAGGGCGGCTGTAACCTGCTGCGGGGTAGCGCCAAACCCCATACGGCGGTATAAGTGTTCTACCCGTTGTTTGTTCCATGGTTTTGCCGGCGAGGGTACATAAGCGCTGATGTTGCCGGTTGCACAATTTGTAGATGGCATAAACCCAAAAATTTATTTTTAAATAACGAACTTTGCCTTTAAAGGCTTTTTTTGCCACAAAGGTTAATTGAGGGGCAAGTTAGAAAAATAATTTCGGGAAATAGTGCACTATGCATTTTTTTTAAAAAAAATTGGGTTTATGCACTTTTTTGGAGCAATGCAGAATCTTAAATAGCTATTCCGAATAGGCAAAATGACAATTTCTTATCACAATATCTACTCTCCTATCCTAAACCCAATAATATTTACGTTTTATTTCATACAATAACAATGAAATAACTCTCATTCCGCACCCTGTTTTTCCACTTTTGGTAATTATATTCTTCCAATATGAACAGTACTTATACTGCCCAATAGACAGTACAAATGATTACCCCGATGGGGTGTCGTCCGAACGACCGGTGATCTTGTCGATCCGCCGCATCGAGCGCGCCGTTGGCGGCAGCAGGCAGGTCAGGTCGGGCGTGCGGTAGCGGATCATCG
>DDVC01000086.1 GCA_002345145.1 Bacteroidetes bacterium UBA2322 | reverse complement strand
AAAGTTTGGCTGCAAACTGCCAGAGCCCGTTTTTCCTTTCATAAACATAAACTGCCCCTGTATTTGAGCCATTATCGTCGTTTTCGGGCGCGCCAATTACTGCTCTATTGCCGGATACTGCCACACTGGAGCCAAAGTAGTCGTTTGCTAAGGGTGTTGGCGCTTTTATGGTAAAACCGGGATTGATGATACCTGTTTGGTTGTAATTGGATACATAAACTGCGCCCGAATTAGGCGCACCGGTATTATTTGATCTTGCTCCTACCAGTACCTCGTTGTTGCTAAAACGAGCAATACTGCCACCAAAGCCCTCTAAATTTGAACCGGAGTGAAGAAAGCCGTTAATGCCCGATTGCCAAACCCGTCCGGAAAAAGATGCTGCTCCCGGGTCGCCAGCCAATATATTAGCGCCATTATTAAACAGCATAACGGAGGTGCCTTGGTTGTAAGCGCCACCTGTTGAGGAATAGGCAATAAGCGCGCTGTTGGTGTTTGCATTGTAGCGGTAGGCAGCGCCGCCATTTTGTCTGCCCGAAGATCCAATGCCTACCCACTCGCCGTCTATAGTAACTGCTTGCCCAAAATACTCATAGCCAAGGGTATTGAGCCCCCATAAATCGCTCGGTTTTTTGGTGTGTGCGTGTGTCCATGTGTTAGAGGAGGTGTTGAAGTTATAAACCATTACCGCACCATTTTGAGCACTGACTGCCTGATTTATTGCCGGTCCCCAATAAAATGCTCCGGGTACCCCTACTACAATGCGGTTGGCAGTGGCGTTTATGGCAACCGCTTGACCAAAACTCTGATCCTGATAATTATTGGTAATAGAAGGTAGCGCAATGGTATTCCCGCCACTGGATGTGTTGCGGGGAAAAGTTTCGGAGGGTTTAGCCAACACTGCGGATTGTGTCCATACACCACCATTTTCGCCCTTAAACACAAATACATTGCCCGGATTGCCCGGTGCGCCCATTGCTATGGTATTGCCCGAAATAGCCACTGAGTAGCCGGCATAGTGAAAAGCGCCAGAAATGCTTGGAATTAGTTTAACAGACGAACTTGAAGTAACCGCAGCCGGCGGCGGCGCTGTTTGGGTACTGCCCGAATCGCAGGAAGCATTAGGGTCAGATTCACCTAAGCCGGTTTTAAAGGTGAGTACGCAGTATTGGTAAATGGATTGCGAATTTACGGTTAAGTCTTCATAAGAAGTAGTTCCCTGTGGGCGGGTGGCAATTAAAAATCCGTTTCGGTAAATTCGGAAAGCGCGCCCGGGCAACGAGGAGCCATCAGCCCAAGTAATGGTTACCTTGTTGGCAAATGTGCCATCGGTAGCCTGTACATTGGTAGGCGATTTAATTTTAGCCATACCCGTTCCGGTTGAGCGTTCCGAATCGCCCAATACCGGGCTGAACGATTCTATCTGATACTCATAAGACTGAAGCGAGGTAATATTGCTTTGATCGGTATAGGTAAGGGTAGCAGGGTTGTTGATGGTGGTAAGCAAAGCGCTATTTCGGTAAATGCGGTAGCCGGTTGCTACATTTGAGCCGTTGCTCCAGTTGAGTACAATTTTGTCTTCATGGTTAGGTGTACCATTAGTAATGGAGGTAAAAGTGGGTTTTACAATGCGCATAAACCCGCTATCACAAATACGGGTAGAAGCGCCCCATGCAAAATGGTAAGCCTCTATGCAGTAGGTATAGGTATTTAACCCCTGCACGTCAAAATCGGTATAAGTAGGCGGAAGGAAAACGGAGCGGGTAGCAATCAGCACACTATCGCGGTAAATCCGAATACCTTGTGCCACAGAACTTGTTGGCATTGTCCAGTTAAGAACTACTCTGTTTTCAAAAGCGCCATCGGTGGCGGTTATAGTTGCAGGTGGACGAATTCTGTTGCCTCCAAATTCACAAAAAGCTTCCGACTCTCCCAATGTAACATGGTAAGCCACCAAACAATACTCGTAAATTTGGTTAGAAAGTGCATCAAAATCATCATAATTAAAGATATTAGGATTATTGATGGTAACGAGTAAATCGCCGTTTCGGTAAATTCGGTAACCCGTATTGATACTGGAAAGGTCTTTAGTCCAACTCAACGCCACTCGATTCTCGAAAAAATCAACGTTAAATACTGCGCCATTAAAAGGATAAGTTGCTGCAAAAGTGAGTGGTTTTTTTATTGATGCCATGCCTTTATCACAGACTATAGCAGAAGCTATCACCCGTCTGGTAACCAAAGTATCGTATAAATAAGTGGTGTTGGCAAAGTTGGTATCTAATGTTTCAACCTGGTATGTAGGCGGCAAACCGGGCAGGGTATCCAAAATGCGAAGGTAGGGCTGATTGGGGTCGTTAAGTGAAGTTACTGCCGACACAGTAGTATCTAAGTCATAAATGGTTTGTTTGATGTTAAATATCGAATCGTATTCGGCAAAATACTGTTGTAAGCAATAATCATACTCAATGGTAGAGAAAACGGAAAAATCAGTGTAAGTATTGGTTGTGCCGGGGATTGTATCAATTATTCCTCCGTTTTTGCGCACAATAACACTATCCCGAATAATGCCGCCAACACATTTAGGGTTGGGCTGTCCGCTCAAAAGGCTTACATTTTGCCAATTGAGTACAATACGGTCTTCAAATATATTGTCGGAAGCGGTAAAGTTTGCCGGCGAGGCAATGGAGCCCTTGTACCCAATATCACATTTTGCCTGCGATTGCCCCCAAATCGGGTGGTTGGCTACAACACAATAAGAGTATAATGTATCAAATCCTACAGCAGGATCGTTGTATGGATTGGGTGCATTGGCAAACGTTGCAATCAGGTTGCCCTCTTTGTATTTGAAGATTGTGTAAGAGGTGGCTGAGGTTGTGGGGTGAGGTGTCCAGCCTATTTGCACATATTGTTCAAAAACGCCATCGGTAGCTACTACATTTACAGGTTGGGCTAAGAACTGGTAAAAATAGGCTGCTCCGGCATTAGTGCCGTTTTGTGTATCCTGAAATGCACCAACAATAGCGGTATTATTGCTGATAGCTACTGCATTGCCAAATTGTCCGGTAGTACTGCCGGGCATAGTTGGTGCTAATCCTGCCCCAAATTGTGTCCATGTAGTACCATTATAATTAAAAACATAGGCAGCTCCATCGCCTAAATTCTTATATATAGCACCTACTAAGGCTGTGTTTTGGCTTATAGCAACACTCCACCCAAAATGGTCGCCTTGGGTAGCGTTGTTTGCATTTAATTTGGTTTGGGTTTCAAAATTCAGACCTCCAAAAATGTATGCCGAACCCGATAATACTCCGTAATCTTCATCGCCAAATGCACCTGCAATGATTTTGTTGCCTGATATGGCAACCGATTGCCCTAAAAAGTCATTCATTTGCCGGTCGGAAGCGGTAAGTTTGGTAAGATTGGTAAAAGTGGGTTGGGTAGAGGGCGGGGTAATTACGGAATGGTAAACATACACCGCACCGGCATTGGCAAACATTACCGGCGGTGTTCCCGGCACGTTGCTATACCTTGACCCTACTGCCAGTTTGTTGTCATCTATACTTACGCTACAGCCAAACTCATCTTGTAAAATGCCATCGTAAGCCACTATTTTTTGTGTTTGTGTCCAGCTTGTAAGGTTTGTGCTTCTGAAAACATAAACTGCGCCTGCATCATTGCCCAATTGGTTGTCGCCGGGAGCCCCTACGGCAATAACACCATCTTTAACAGCTACGGAGCTGCCAAATCCATCACCGGTTATACCGCCACCGGGCAACAATTTCTGAGCAAACGTCCAGTTATTACCCACTTTTCTGTAAATATATTCCCGTTTGGTTGTTAAATCA
>DDVC01000212.1:4074-6116 GCA_002345145.1 Bacteroidetes bacterium UBA2322 | reverse complement strand
TGGCGAAGAATACCCCGTACTACTGCCCCCTATGCCCGCCATCATCAACCCCGCCTTAATGCAAGGTGTGGCTATCAATTTTAAAAACGGGCAAACAAACAGTGCAGGTGGTAATGAAGAAATAATAAACAAGCCTTACCCCAATCCGGCAAATGGCACTATTAACATTGCTTATCAGCTAAACAGTAGCGATATAGCCGTATTTAGGCTTTTTGATTTTACCGGAAGAATAGTACTTGAAAGTCCATTAACAGGAGTAGGTCTTTCTACTTTTGAAGTATCCCATTTGCCCAAGGGAGTGTACTTATATCAGGTACTGCTTAATAGTGAAGGATTGTTTAATGGCAAACTAATCTTAACAAACTAATGCCCCAAGGCAACATAGGCAGTTATAATTTTTATGGCTGCCTATGTTCATTAAACCATTACAAGCTATGAAAAAATGTATATTTTTGATAGTGGGGTTACTCATCGGCTATTGTCAATTTGCGCTTACACAACCCAAATACTTTGCCAATGCTGTAATTTGGGATGGCAATTATATCCAAGAATTGAGAAAAGTTGAGTATGTGAGTAGTAACGACGTATTGCTTGTAGGAAACATAAAATCAAGTTTTGGTACTTATTGGCAAAATGCTTATAGTTACATGGACAAATATGGTAACTGCACTCCGATAGTTACTTTTGCTAACCCATCTGTCGGTGATTTAGGTAATTTTAGCGCTTATTTAAATGGCAACATTTTACTGTTAGTTGGTTTGCTTACTCCTGAGTGGGATTCAACAACAAGCCAAGCGTACATTCAACACATAAATATAAGTAACAATACAAATGATATTGTTTACCTAACCAATTATCCCTCATCTATTAGGGAGATTTATCCTTGTATAGATGGTGGATATCTATTGGTAGGTAGGATAACTCCAGAATACCCATCCTCCCCACAAACCTTTCAAATGTACGCCGTAAAGTTGAATCACCAGTTCGATATAGAGTGGGAGCGCATATACAACGATATGGGTTTCAGTTACGATAATTATCTTACCGATATAATGCCTGCCCCCGATGGCAGCGGGTACTACCTGCTGGGCACGGTAAAATGGGGCGCTAACGCCGATATTATCCTGCTGCATATAGACCACTACGGCAACCCCCTAAACCACCACCTTTTCAACATCAATGGCATGGACCAATCTCTCCGTTTTATCCCCACTCCCGATGGCAGTTTGTTAATTTCCGGCTCGGTACAGGGGGAATTAAACGTTAGCAAGGGGGTAGTATTAAAAGTAAACGAACAGGGGGAGATAAAATGGGCAAACCAATTGTTTAGCGCTACGGATGTAGTGGGCTATATCGGACCGCTTTTAATTGCCCCCGATGGCAACTACGTAGGTGCAGGTGCACAAAGAATTGTTGGTTCTCCTAAAAAAAATGATGTCTATATAGTTAAACTTGCTGCCGAAACCGGCGCTATTTTATGGCAACGGCATTACGGGGGTAATAAATATGAGTATTGCTATGATATGATAGCCACCACAGATGGCGGCTACCTTATGGTAGGCAGGCAAGATACCACCCTTGGCGCGCTGGCATACCTCATTAAAACCAACTGTATGGGTTTGCTATCAGAGCCACAGGCAGATTTTACCTTCTCTACCAATGCCAACAACCTCAGCGCCACCTTTTACAACCAAAGCCAATACGTGTACCCCGATAGCATAGACGGCGGGCATTATATTTGGCATTTTGGCGATGGCACACCTCCCCTGCAAACCCAAAGTAGCGCCCCCATAACCCACAACTACCCCGAAGAAGGCGCTTACTACACAGCCCTCTACGCCATAGTTTGCCAAGATACCAGCATTTTTGAGGCTGTTGTAAAACCCCAAAGCGGGTGGGGCACCGCCGTAGGCATTCCACAAACTCCCCCCTTCTTTGAGGGAGGGCAAGGGGGGGAGCAGGTAGTGGTTTACCCCAACCCCGCCCAAAACACCCTGCACTTCACATTACAAAATACGCTAACTCCCCCTGCCGGTTGGTCG
>DDVC01000212.1:0-3760 GCA_002345145.1 Bacteroidetes bacterium UBA2322 | reverse complement strand
GGCAACGGCAGGGGTGGGAACACCAGCAACGGCAAGCATACAGATAGGTCATTTACCTGTAGGCATGTATTTTTACACCGTTGAATGGGGCGGAGTGGTGTTGGCAAGGGGCAAGGTGGCGGTGGTGCGGTAGATACGTAGAGACACACGGCCGTGTGTCTCTACTGTCCGTGTGTCTGTACTGTTATGAGTTACAATGGGTTTAGCGCTCACTACTGCTACCAAGAACAATTGGGTTTGCGATTTACTTATCTTCTTCTTCGCCAAAGTTATAGAGCCCTTCCCCATCGGCATAGTCTTCGGGCTGCACGGGCGGGGTTGATTTTTTGTGCATAAACTGCTCTATGTCTTCCTCGTGCGTGGTTTCGTAAAAATGGTGGGTGTTGGGCGGTAATTGGATGGGTGCGGATATTTCTGCCTCTTGTGCAGTATTGTTTTCGGCAGTATCATTGGGGCTGTCTGTATTAGCGGGCAGTTCTGATACAGGCTCTTGTAAGGGTTCGGCAGCGTTGTTTTCGGGTAGTTGTTCTTCTGAAACAGTGGAGTTTTCATCGGTAGCCCCCCAAGTATCTTGGTTGGGGTTAGGCAAATTTTCTATCACTATTTCGGTATGTGTAAGCTCTTCTTTTGCTTTATCTGCATCGGGATTTTGTTTTTCACCCTTTTTGTTGTTTCGGTTTTTTTGCTTTTTATTGCGCTTTGTTTCGGTTTGTTCTGCTGAGGAGGCAGCTGCGCCTGCTTCTTTTTCGGTTTTAGCCTCTATGCGTTGCTGTTCTTTAGCCAATTGGTTAGTTAAATCTACAAGTACTGCCTGCATGTCTTTCAGTTTTGTTTCGTTTTCTTGCAGGCGTGCATTAATCATTTTTATTTTAGCCTCTCGCAGTTGTGCTTCCAATTTACCATCGGTATTTTGAATCCTTTTTTGCTGAAAAGCCAGGTCGTTTTGGTCATCTTTAATGCCTCTTTCCACTTTGGATATAAAGAAGCGCATGTCTTTAATACGGCGTTCTAAGTAGTTAAGGTTAGCCTTGGTGCGTTCTTCTTTAAGTTTGTTAAAAGCATCGTTAAACGCTGTGCGGAGTTGGTCGCGCAGGTTATTGGTAAGGTTAAGTTGCCGGGCTTCGTCTTGCAGTTTGCGCAATCGGTCAAAAATTTGCCCCATGTTTTGTGTGGGCTTAATAGCTGCTACCAATTGTTGTAATCGGGCATTTAAGGTTTCAAACGCCTGTTTAGCTTCTTCGTTGGCAGTGCTGCGCAGTTCTTTCAGAAAATCGAAGGCTTCGTTAATTTTGTTTTTGAGTAAGCCGGTATGCTCTCGGGTAAGGTCTTTTTCCTGAAAATGGGTGTTTACCTTATCCCAAAAGGTTTTTGCCAGTTGCCACACCTCATTGTCGTACTCGGTAAGGGCTTTAACCTGCTCTACCAATTGTTCAATTTCTTTTTCTAATTTTTGCGACAATTTGTTAGAAAGCACGCGCACCCGCCATTCGGTTTCGGTGCGGGTAACTAAGGCGGTGTTGTGTGTTCTTATATCATCGGGAAGCAGGTATTCTTCCATTACCGTTCGCTCAATATGCGTATGGTTTTCGGGCAGTTGTTCCAGATTTAGTTGGTCGGGATTTTCTATGGCTAATTTTTCAAATTCTTCCTTTATTTCTGATTTTGGAACTGTCCAAATATCTATTTGGTCATCGGCAAGCCGTAGTTGCACAATAACCAATGATTCGGTATTGTTTTCGCCGGCAGTTCCCCAAAAAGCGATTCTGTCTTTCATTAGAGAAAATTTTTAAACTTTAATATGGCGCATTAAAAGAAGGTGCAGAACGGTGTGCCAAAAATACGGGGCTAATGTTCTGTTTATGCGTGTTTGGAAGGTAAAAGTGGTGAACTAAGTGGTTCAAAGGTGGTAAAAGAAGGGCAAAGATAGGGTTTAATTGTAAAAAGGAGATAACCCGATGCAAAAAAACGGTTTTAACACTTTTCGTAAATTACGGCAGCTCCCTGCCCTACGCCTATGCACATGGTAGCCAGCCCGTATCGGGCGTTGTTTCTTTTTTGCATTTCGTGAATGAGGGTGGCGCTTATGCGTGCGCCGGAACACCCCAGCGGATGCCCCAGGGCTATGGCGCCACCGTTTACGTTTACTATTTGCGGGTTCAGGTTAAGGTCTTTTATACAGGCAAGGGCTTGAGCGGCAAAGGCTTCGTTTAGTTCTACGAGGTCTATATTGTTTAGGTGCAGACCGGCTCTTTGCAGGGCTTTTTGGGTAGCGGGCACGGGTCCCATGCCCATATAATTAGGGTGAACGCCGGCTATGGCTACCGATACTACGCGTGCAAGGGGTTTAAGGTTGTGCTGTTTTACCAAATCACTGCTTACCAAGAGCAAGGCAGCGGCGCCATCGTTTATGCCCGATGAATTGCCTGCCGTAACGGTTCCGTCTTTTATAAAGGCAGGGGGCAGTTGGGCTAATTTTTCAAGGGTGGTATGGCGGGGGTGTTCATCGGTGGTAACAGTAATTGGCAGATTTTTTTTATTGGGTTGTACGGTTACAGGCACTATTTCTTGTGCAAATTTACCTGCCTCCTGTGCTGCTTGGTATTTTAGTTGGGTAGCAAGGGCAAACTCGTCTTGCTCCAATCGGGATATGTTCCATTTTTTGGCTACGTTTTCGGCAGTTTCGCCCATAGTGTAGGGGTGGTATAGGGCAGCCAGGGTTGGGTTTACAAACCGCCAGCCCATAGTAGTGTCATATACTTGGGCTTGTCTGCTAAAAGGTGCATCGGCTTTTGCCATTACAAAAGGGGCGCGGGTCATGCTTTCGGTGCCGCCGGCTATAAATGCCAAACCTTCGCCCAGTTTTAAGGCGCGCGAGGCATCTATAACCGCCTGCAAGCCCGATGCGCAAAGCCGGTTTACCGTAACACCGCCGGTTTCAATGGGTAAACCTGCCATTAGCAGCGCCATACGGGCTACGTTTCGGTTATCTTCGCCGGCTTGGTTGGCAGCGCCCAGTATTACATCTTCTATCCATGCCGGATTTACCGCTTCGTTGCGCTGCATGAGCGCCCGTATAACCGTTGCCGCAAGGTCATCGGGGCGTTTAGAACTCAGCGCTCCGCCAAAACTTCCAATGGGGGTTCTTACCGCATCTATCACATAAGCCTCTTTCATGGGCAGCTATTTAAGTATGGTATTTTGGGGCGGCTAAGGTAGCGCTTTTTGTGCTTTTGTGGTACGCTAAACCAATAATTAACCCCTGACTTTAAATCTGTTTTACGAAATACCCATTATGCATGGTTTTCATTTTTACAATTTCGCTTGCCCAAAAAATTCCTATAACCTTGTTTTTGAGTTAGCAAACTGCTTAAATAGTGCAAGATGAACAAGTAAAATAGCCCCCCAATAAAACCGATGCAGCTTATTTACTCCAATTTTTGAAAAATAAAGGCACAATAAATAATGAAGTAATGATGAAACTATCAAAAAACAAAGAAATTTAGAGGCTACTCCCTAAAAAATTTAGGAGTTATGGGCAAAATGGCTTATTGCGATTTTTAAATTTTGCTTTGTTCCGTTGAAAAAGAGCAAAATAAAATTTTACCCGATGCCGGTTTGCAAAAACGCCATGCTTTGAAATTTTACCCGATGCCAGTTTGCAAAAACGCCATGCTTTGAAATTTTACCCGATGCCAATTTGCAAAAACGCCATGCCTTCAAATTTTACCCGATGCCAGTTTGCAAAAACGCCATGCTTTGA
>DDVC01000213.1 GCA_002345145.1 Bacteroidetes bacterium UBA2322 | reverse complement strand
GTAAATAGCCATTATTCCCTCTTCGCCCACCCCACAAAAAATAAAAATATTTTTCCCGATAGGTTGCAAAATTGAAAAAAGATGCTTAACATTGCCCCGCAATGGGAACACAATTTTAAACAAAGAGTATTATTGTTATTTTTTCAAACATAAACTCGATTACTATGAAAAAGTTGAATTTTGCCCGATTTTTGCCGATGTTTCAGCCGTTGTTTGTGTCCGCACAAACAACTCCCTCCTCCCTCCTCCTGTTATACCTCCTCCTTGCCCTACATATATGGGGGGGGGGTAATGTGTTGATGGGGCAAAACCCGCCGCAAGGCATATTGTCAGAACCTTCACAGGCATTAGTATGCCCGGGTTTTAACTGCAATGGCGGATTTACAGGTTGTGACCCGCTATGCTGTCAGGAATTTTGCTTAAATCAGATAGGCAACCTCCCTGTAACACTAAGAATTTTACCCATAAGTAAAGAGGAATTACTTACTACCAACAACAATTATGTAGCACGTTTTTTTATTTATCGCTATCCAGACAACTTCTCAACAGTCATGGGATTTAATATAGTAAGCGCCTCACCATTTCCAATTCCGGGAACCGTCAATTATCCGGCTTCTTATACTTTTAACCAACCTGGTTATTACCTCATAGTTGCGGAAGTATGGACAATAGACCCAATTACCGGCGCTTTAGGCGAAAGTACTGAGGGGCTTTTAGCGCCATCACCTCCACCCGCTTGCCTCCACTTACTTGACAATGAACTGACCCCTGCCGACGTAAATATCTATCCTCAGCAACCAACCTACTGCATAGGCGATGTTGTAACACTTGATTTAAGTGCTACCGCCGGTTACCAGGGTATTGAATGGCAGGTAAATGGCATTACCCAAGTTGTCTGTTTTGAATCAAGCGGTGGCGTTCCGCTTAATCCCCTCATCAATTGCAATCAACTGGAAATCCCCTTTAACCAAATAGGTACTTACACCGTTACCTTACTCACTTCCAATGCTTGTGAAGAAGAAGGACAAGTTGACTTCCCCTTCACCGTTATAGAATGTTGCCCGCCCGAACTACCACCCGTTACCCATATTGATACACCCTTTGAACTGCAATGCTGTATGGACGCTACCCAATTTATCCTTTCGCCTGCCAGCCCAAACGTGGTTGCATTAGACGGCAGACCCGCTTATGTAGTAGGCGCTTCTGCCACATGGACACGGCAAAACAACGATTTTGTAGCCAACTATGCGCTGCCGGCAGGCTCCGATGTGTTGCTCAATACCGATTTGGTCATTCCATCGGGCATTACGCTTACCCTCTCCGATATTAACCTGTTTATGGGCAATACCTGCCGTATATGGGTGCAGCCAAACGGCAAACTTATTATAAACGAAACCGCCCAAACCCAAGTGCGCATAGCCGGCGTGTGCAATGCCATGTGGCAAGGCATACAAGCACAAGGACCCGGCAGCAATACCGCCCGCAGTTACAATGCCGCTGCCAATGCCCTCAATTTTGGGGCGGTATATGTGGCAGGCAATGTACAAATACAAGATGCCTTATTTGGCATTTCGGGCATGTGCCTGCCGCTGATAGAGGTAAACAACGTTGCCGCCCAACTCACCGGCATTACCTTGTTTCCGGGCGCTGATTTTTTCCCTACCGTAAGCTCCCAAATACTGTTTAGCGCACTCAACAGCGCTACTGCCCAAAACACCTCCGGCGGCATGATGTTTGTGCATGATGGCGCAACCCTGCTAAATTGTATGGAGGGCATTAACATGAGTTGGTACGCTGCCGGCTGCAACCTAAACCTGCCCAATCCCAATCTGCCTGCTTTTATAGGTTGCCAAAATAGGGTAAACAGCGCTATTTTTGAATCAACCCAATTGGTTTACCCCTTCAATACCCCCGGCTCGCCGCTTTCCATTACCGAAGCCGGCATTCACACCATTCGCTACCAACCCCAGTTTGGCAATAACCTACTCCTCTTAAACAACCAATTTAACAACCTGCGCTATGCCTCGCGCAGCATTGCCATAGACAACACCGCATGGGTAAACAACCAAGTTGCCAACTGCGAAGTGGGCGTTTCTATTGCCAACTACAATTTTAACAGCCCCATTTTTGATAACGTAACGGTGCGAAACAATACCTTTAACAACTGTAATACCGCTATACAAGCCGCCCGAACCCGCCTAAACATCGCCTACAACAATATCAATACCGGCTATACGCCACCCAACGGCACAATGGGCAATGCCAACCCCATCGGTATTTTTGTGCAAGGCTCAGATTTTACCATCGCCCATAACATCATCAATTTTACCAAATGCGGCATCGCCCTCCTGTCTAACTCTGTTGACCCAAGCGAGGTGAATAACAACTATATAAACACCTGCGGTATAGGCGTTTGGGCATTGGGCAACAACCACGGTACCCAAATTTACTGCAACCAAATCATCAATTACGCCCTTGCCATTGCCGCACAAGATTACACCAACCCACCCGCAGCAGCAGGACTGTTAGATGACCAAGGTGGGTGTGAAATTTTATTTCAGTATCCCGCCGACAACCTCTTCCAGTCGCCCATAACCATAGGCGCATTTACCGGCTACGAACTACTTGCCGCCATACCCCCCGCCAACAATTTTGCCTACTACTACCGCAACCAAGCCGGCTATATACCCCAACTGTTTGCAGGAGAAGTTACCCCGGTAGTTTGCGAACCTATTGGACCTACACCTCTACCACCAGCCGAAGAACGCTGCGGACCCATACCCCAGCCCCGCCCCGATGAGGAGATAAAAGCCCTTACCGATGAGCGATTACTAAACCAAGAAGCGCTGCGCAAGGTGCGCTACTACTTGTATGAAGCCGAAGATACCCTTGCCGCCCTACAATTGCTGCAAGACATCAATACCGATGTAAGCCGCCGTTTTTTAGCGCCCCACTACTTGTTTCAGGCTAATACCGCTTTTGCCGATAGTGTGCTTGCAACTTTGCCCGATGCCCGCCTCGAAGACCTGCACTACCAATGGTTATACGGCATTTATCGCAACCTGCGCATCAGCGGCAGAGACATTGTGCAGCTAAACGCCGGCGAAGAGGACACCATACGACTTATTGCCAATACCACCACCCAAGCCGCTTTTGAAGCCCGCACCATTCTCTACCTGCTGCACGGCGAAGAATACCCCGTACTACTGCCCCCTATGCCCGCCATCATCAACCCCGCCTTAATGCAAGGTGTGGCTATCAATTTTAAAAACGGGCAAACAAACAATACAGGTGGTAATAGCGTAGGAAAACCATATCCAAACCCTACCAAAGAGTACCTTACATTTGAGAGCCATCTACCCAATGAGCAAAGCGTACAACTTACGCTGTTTAACACCATTGGACACAAAGTGCAAACTCAATACTTTAAGGGAGCGGGTAAATGGCATGTTCAAATTAACACCCTTCCACCCGGTTTGTATTACTACACCCTTACTTCTAACGGCGAGCTGTTGCAAGCAGATAAGTTAATTATCATTCCGTAAACCAACCCTTATTTTTAGTATTTGGCAGGTATTTTATATGAGCCGTAGGCTTGTGTAGAATACCTGCCAAACTATCTTTAATTAATTTAAACATACTTGCAATGAAATCCTATCTCTTTCATATTTGTTTAGCTCTGCTAATACCTAATTTACTTGGTGCACAGCCTAAGTACTTCTCTAAAATTTATGATAACGGAGTTTTCCAAAGTTTTAGAAGTGTGAAATCTATAAATGACAAGTTTATCTTTTTGGGTAATTTTACAACATCACAAATACCATGGAGTATTATGCTATTCAATATGGATAACAATTGCGATAGCATTTGGAAAAAAGAGATTGTATTACCCGAAGGCGAAATTGTTTCTGGTGATTTTGTAATTACAGCAAGTGGTTACACGATGGTTGGGAATAAAACGTTGTTATGGGAGGATAACTATACAACCGCATATCAAGCACATTTAACCACAACAGATACAGAAGGAAATTTGGCAAACATAATTCCCCTAAGTAGTCTGCCTTCTACAGCATTAGGAATTACTTCCACAGAGGACGGAGGGTATCTTATAATCGGCAGTATTATTCCTAATTATCCCAATGTTTTGCCTTATGATATTCAAATGTACGCCGTAAAGTTAAATCACCAGTTTGCCATAGAGTGGGAGCGCATATACAACGATATGGGTTTCAGTTACGATAATTATCTTACCGATATAATGCCTGCCCCCGATGGCAGCGGGTACTACCTGCTGGGCACGGTAAAATGGGGCGCTAACGCCGATATTATCCTGCTGCATATAGACCACTACGGCAACCCCCTAAACCACCACCTTTTCAACATCAATGGCATGGACCAATCTCTCCGTTTTATCCCCACTCCCGATGGCAGTTTGTTAATTTCGGGAGGTGTGCAGGGAGAGTTAAACGTGATAAAGGGAGTGGTATTAAAAGTAAACGAACAAGGAGAGGTAAAATGGGTAAACCAATTGTTTAGTGCTTCGGAGTTACGTGGCGAAATTGTATCTATGGTAGTAGCACCCGACGGTAACTACGTAGGCGGTGGTACTCGTAGAATAATCGGCTCGCCCAAAAGGAGAGATGCCTACATAGTTAAATTTGCTGCCGAAACGGGCGCTATTTTATGGCAACGGCATTACGGGGGTAATAACGACGAGTATTGCTATGATATGATAGCCACTACCGATGGCGGCTACCTTATGGTAGGCAGGCAAGATACCACCCTTGGCGCGCTGGCATACCTCATTAAAACCAACTGCATGGGTTTGCTATCAGAGCCGCAGGCAGATTTTACCTTCTCTACCAATGCCAACAACCTCAGCGCCACCTTTTACAACCAAAGTCAATACGTTTACCCCGATAGCATAGACGGCGGGCATTATATTTGGCATTTTGGCGATGGCACACCTCCCCTACAAACCCAAAGTAGCGCCCCCATAACCCACAACTACCCCGAAGAAGGCGCTTACTACACAGCCCTCTACGCCATAGTTTGCCAAGATACCAGCATTTTTGAGGCTGTTGTAAAACCCCAAAGCGGGTGGGGCACCGCCGTAGGCATTCCACAAACTCCCCCCTTCTTTGAGGGAGGGCAAGGGGGGCAGCAGGTGGTGGTTTACCCCAATCCCGCCCAAAACACCCTCCACTTCACATTGCAAAATTCTCTAACTCCCCCTGCCGGTTGGTCGGTTAGTTTG
>DDVC01000068.1 GCA_002345145.1 Bacteroidetes bacterium UBA2322 | reverse complement strand
TTTTGTTTATAGTTGGCACAATAATACGTGTTATGTTGTATGGTTGTATGGGGGTGGGGGGATTTTTTTATTTTTTTATCTGTTGCATGTAAATCTTGCAATTGTTATACTTTGGTATGGGCGGTTGATAGGAGATGAATTACATTAAGCGCCACACCTTTTCCCAGAAGTTGCCAATGCTATGATTAATACAAAAGTATGTTTCATGGTTGTTGTAGTTTTAAAGGTTGGTTAAATGGTGTTTGTTTAAAATCTCTGTCCCATAAGTAGGTCTTACCCCCCCATACAAATCCTCTATCCAAAGGTTTGTAATTGCGTTTTGTGAATCTGGTTGCCCACTCGCTATCTTTTACGGGTAGGGTGTAAACAATTCGTTTGTCAGTATCAAATTTTGTCAGCACTCTGGTATCCTTACCACCTCCTAAACTAACCACAAATATATTCCCATATACTCCAAATGGCATAACCTGCCCTAAGTCCTGTTTAAAGATAGTAGTTAGGGTAGCGGTTTCAACAATTTGAACACCTACCGGCCAGAAAGGACCTGCGTAATCTTCGGCTATAGTTCCATAAGAAATGCCTAAATATGCGCCATTTTCGGTTAGTTCAAGGTCTGCATGGTTGTAATAATCATACCATTTCCAGATTACCTCTCCTTTGTTGTTTAGGGCTATAAAAGTGTTTTTATGCGCCATTAAGAGTTCCCCGCCGCAGTTATGTTCCTGTTTGGGGGCGCACCAACCATTAAATTGCGCCACAAATTGCACAATAACAATGTTGGATTTAGCTACCGCCGAATTCCATAAGCGTACATGCCCAAACTTAAAGTCGCTTGGAACCGGTTCGGGCATATTTTGTAAACCATACAAAGCCACCACTTCTTTTTGCGTTAGCTTGCTAAGGTCGTACCGCTCAAATCCACCTCTGTCAGAGGAAATACTTCCTATGCTAAACTTTGGCAATTGTGGTTTGTAATATGGGTTGTGTTTTTTATAATAAAATACCGCGCAGGTGTCTTTGCCGGTTCTATCAACAAAAGCAATCTTGTCTTTCAAAATCACTATTTCATTATCTTCCTCTCCCTCGCTGAGTTTTTGGGGTGGGGTGATAATGATGTTTCGGTTGCTGTATTGTGCCATAAGCGTTTGCACACACGGCAGGGCTACAAGCAAAGCCCATAATAACCCAAGTTTAAGGGTTGATATAAAATAAAGCGTTTTCATAAAAAGGGGGTTTTTAAAATGATAAAATACAATACCTAAGCTGCTTTTTTTGCCCTGTAAGACAGAAAAAAACAAGCCGTATGCCGCTGCTAAAAACAGCTATATAAGCAAACTTATGGTACTAAGGAGGGCGCAACACAGCGTAGCTTACAATTGCCTGTAAGCTAACATATATGGGGGGGGGGATTATGTGTATGTGTTGCTATCTTCATCGGGAGGAGGGTATTTTGTTTATAGTTGGCACAATAATACGTGTTATTTTGTATGGTTGTATGGGGGTGGGGGAGATTTTTTTGCTTTTTTGTAGATTTTAATCTATTCTGTGGTGGCATGATACCACCCTTCCGATGTATGGCTATTGCTGTTAAGTGGCATCTATTTACCATTTCTACCTTAATGTTTAGGTTATATCCCTCACCGAACTTTAACGACACAAAACCCTGGCTTGTGGACACAGCAGCAGCCCATAATAACTTGCGGTGGCGATGCCTTTATGTTGGCAGAAATCGGTCATGCTCAATCCGCTTGTTTGTTGTTGGGTGATTGATAATGGGGCGTAGGTTGCAGTTGTTGCTTTACCGTTTTTTATGCTTGTTTATGGGCAACGGTAGTTAGCCGCGGGGTGGCAGGACATACTTTACCGGATGGATACGAAAAATTGCCCAAAAATCAGTACAGTATTTGGGAAGTTGCTTTTTTGCTTTAACTTTGTTACAAGGTTTGTGTTTTTGGGGGAAATAAAGCAATCAATATAGCAATAGGAAGAATGTGTGGAGGGCAGTAAGTTAAGGACAAATGCGCAAAAACAGCATCTCTAATAAAAAATGCAAAAGATTTATACAAATATACGTTTATGAAAATATCTGAAAAAAATTTGAGGCTAATTAAAAAACTTTGCAAAGAATACAAGGTTAAGCATTTTTCGGTATTTGGTTCTGTATTGAGAAACGACTATTCTGCCGATTCCGATATTGACTTTTTAGTTGATTTTAATGAAAACGATCCCATAAAATACGCAGACCTGTATTTTCAGCTAAAAGATAATTTAGAGCAACTTTTTAAGCGGAAAATTGACTTGGTGGAAGAACGCGCAATAAAAAACCCTTTTTTCCGAAAAGAAATTGACAACTCAAAAATTGTGCTATATGGACAATAAGGTAAATGCTTGGCTTGAAGATATTTTGAGGTCAATAGATGAAATTTATGACTTTTTACCAGAGAAAAAAGATTTTTTTGAATTTCAAAAAGATCTCAAAACAAAAAAGGCAGTAGAAAGGAACATCGAAATTATAGGAGAAGCAGTAAGCAGAATAACCAATTACAGTAAAAGCAATATTGAAATTCAAAATGCAAGACAAATTATTGGGACGCGAAATAGGATAGCTCATGAATATGATAACGTTTCAGATGAAGTTATTTGGACTATAATAATCAGAGAACTCCCGAAATTAAGAACCGAAATAATAAGGCTTAGAGAGTAAAGTGCGCGCTAATAGTTGTTTTACCGTTTTTTATGCTTGTTTATGGGCAACGGTAATTAGCCGAGGGGTGGCAGGACATACTTTACCGAATGGATACGCCAATTCACCGTCAAAAACCACAGGGCAGCCCGATAGCTATCTGACTGCCCTGCGTTTTGGTTGCCAACAAGCGTTTACTGCACCTTTACCGCCACCCGGGTAATAGATTGCTCGCACACATACAGCACGTAGTAATACAACCCCGGCGGTAAACCGGAGGGCGGCGTGTGCGGGTGCTGGTACTGCCCCTCAGCCCTAAACTCGTTGGTAATGGGTTGCGCTACGAGGTTACCCATGCTGTTGAATAGGCTGATGCTCACCTGTGCATCATAGCCTACCCGATAGGCAAGCGTGGTGCTGCCGCTGAACACCGTGGGGTTTACGCTAAGCT
>DDVC01000111.1:5065-5204 GCA_002345145.1 Bacteroidetes bacterium UBA2322 | reverse complement strand
TTAGCACACGGATAACACGGATGGAGCTGATTAACACCGATTTTTTAAAAATTAAAGGGTCAATTGAGTAAATGATTCAATTTTACCCGAGTTTATCCGTTTAATCTGCGCTATCTGTGTGCCCTTTTTGCTGAAAACA
>DDVC01000111.1:0-4818 GCA_002345145.1 Bacteroidetes bacterium UBA2322 | reverse complement strand
TTTTTGCTGAAAACAGGGGTGAATAGCTCAATTTATACATAAAACCGAGGCTGCACCCCTTTGCCCCTTCTTCCCTTTGGTAAACCATGTAAATCACCAAAAGACCAACCTATGAACACCGATATTACCGTACACACCTGGGCAGAACTGCAAGAGGCTTTGTTTCATGACTCGTTTGATGAGCGGCTGGGGCGTTTCAGGTCGGCTTATGTTTATAGAGGTTTGTCTGATGTGGCATACACGCTCAAAACCAGTTTAATGCGATTGGGCGGAAATTTTGAAGCCTTAGAAGGACATTTGCTGCGCAATTTCAAAAAATATGCCCGACGAGATTTATATACACAACAAAACAACTCTGTATGGAATTGGCTTGCCTTGGCACAGCACTACGGCTTACCCACCCGACTGCTGGACTGGACATACTCGCCCTACGTTGCCTTGCATTTTGCCACCGCCGAAATGAACAAATATGATACAGACGGGGTAATATGGTGTGTAAATTATGTAAAAACCAATGAGCTGCTGCCCCACCGCCTAAAATACCTTTTGCTTGATGAGGGCTCCAACATTTTTACCGCCGAAATGCTCCAGAACGCCTGTCATACCATTAAAGATTTTGATACTTTGCAGCGCAATTTGTTTGTGGTTTTTTTAGAGCCGCCCTCTTTAGATGAGCGCATTGTAAACCAATATGCCTTATTTTCGCTTATGTCTAACCCCGCCACCATGTTAGATGAGTGGTTGCAGCAGCATAGCTCTTTGTTTTTTCGCATTATTATACCGGCAGCCCTTAAATGGGAAATTAGGGATAAGTTAGACCAAGCAAATATAACCGAGCGGGTATTGTTTCCGGGTTTAGACGGACTGAGTACCTGGCTTAGGCGACATTACAGCCCAAAAGGACAAACCGGCTAATGCTCAAAAAACGAAGGCACAAAACCAACACAGGCAATAAAAATAAGCCCAAAAAGCAAAAATTTTTAGTTTGCACAGTAAAAATGTGTAGTTTTGCCCAATAAAACCTACCTTTGTATAAAAGAAAAACCCAAATAAAAGCGGTATTTTACCCAAGCTAACCTATGGGGCATTTTACCCGATGTATAAACCCTAAACAGCTCAAAAAAAGCACTAAAAACCAATGGCTCAAAAAAAGAACAACGGAAGTAGCAATACCTCTGCAACCGGTAAACAAAACACATCGCCCACTACCGGCAGTAGCAAAAACAGCCGCAAAACCTCTACCTCATCGGTAGCGCTGCGCAAACTGCTTATAGGATTCAATCAGTTTACCAAAACTGAAAATTTCCGAAAAGCCGTGGGTTTTGCCTGCTGGATGCTGGCGGCTTTTTTAGGCATAGCGCTGCTGTCGTTTGTGGTAAAAAGCTGGGGGGCTGATTTTAGTTATGTGCGCAACGCCAATTTTTGGCAAATACTAACCGATAACAACATTACCAGCGAAAACTGGCTTGGCAGATTAGGCGCATACCTTGCCGATTTGTTTTTTTACGACCTTTTTGGGTTATCTTCCTTTATTTTGGTGGGCGTTTTGTTTTTAACCGGTCGTAAACTGCTTTATAACCTCACCTATTACTCGCTAACCCGTTTATACCGAAACGGCGTTATTTTGGTTCTACTGTGCGCCACTACCTTAGGATTTTTGTTTTCGCCGGCATATTTTAAGTTTCCCTTTGGCGGGTGGCTGGGCACTTATATTGCAGAGTGGCTCATTTCTTTTATCGGGTTATCGGGCACCTTTCTTTTTCTGTTTTTCTGCATTCTGCTGGTCTTGATTTTTATGTTTAACATGCCCTTACCATTGCCCCATTTTGGCGCACTAACGGCGCGTTTTCCTTTTATGGGCAGTTTGTTTGCCACTACCGCCAATGATGCCCCAACAACTACCGCAAAACGCCCTAAAAAACCCATAATTCAACCCATTGACGAAGAGGAGGAGGAAGGAGAAACAGAAGAGGCAGAAGTAGTAATGACCGAAGAGGAGGAGCAATATGAAACCGGCAGGCAAATTCAGCTCGATTTTGACCAAACCCTACAGGCAAGGCTCAACCGCCGAAAAAAACAACCTGCTACCGACCCTAACGAACTGCTCATAGAAATAGCCCCGCCCGAAAGAACAGAAACCGCCATAGAGCAGGAAGACCAACACGGAGAGCCCGAAATGACGGAGTTTGACCCTACCCTTGAACTGAGCAGATACCAAAAACCCGAACTTGACCTGATGGATAAATACGGCAGAGACCTGCACCCTGTAGAAATGCTTGCCGTTAGCCGCGAGGAGTTGGAAAAAAATAAAGAACAAATTGTAGAAACCCTTGCCAACTACAATATAGAAATTACCAGCATTAGCGCCACACCCGGGCCCACCGTTACCCTTTACGAAATAGTGCCGGCGCCGGGCGTGCGTATTTCGCGCATTAGAAACTTAGAAGACGATATTGCCCTTAGCCTTGCCGCTTTGGGTATCAGAATTATTGCCCCTATGCCCGGAAAAGGCACCATAGGCATTGAAGTTCCTAACCAAAACAAAGAAACCGTATCGCTGCGCTCACTCATAGCCTCCGAAAAATTTCAACAAACCAAAATGACCCTGCCCATAGCGCTGGGTAAAACCATTTCTGATGAAAATTTTATTGCCGATTTAGCTAAAATGCCTCACTTGCTGCTTGCCGGCTCTACCGGACAGGGTAAATCGGTTTGCCTCAACAGTATTTTGATTTCGCTGCTCTACAAAAAACACCCGGCAGAGCTTAAATTTGTGATGATTGACCCTAAAAAGGTAGAATTGTCGCTCTATAATGTTATTGAAAAACACTTTTTAGCTAAACTGCCCGGCTCCGATGAACCTATTATTACCGATACCCAAAAGGTTATAAACACGCTCAACGCCCTTTGTATAGAAATGGACGATAGGTACAACCTGCTCAAAAAAGCATACGTGCGCAATATAGCCGAGTATAACCGAAAATTTAAGCAGCGAAAACTGAACCCCGAAAAAGGACATCGGTTTTTGCCGTATATAGTATTGGTTATTGATGAATTTGCCGATTTAATTATGACCGCCGGTAAAGAAGTGGAGTTGCCTCTGGCAAGGTTGGCACAGCTTTCAAGAGCGGTGGGTATTCACTTGGTTATTGCTACACAGCGCCCCACGGTTAATATCATTACCGGTACCATTAAAGCCAATTTTCCGGTGCGTATAGCTTTTAGGGTAACAGCTAAGGTGGACTCGCGCACCATTTTAGACCAAGGAGGCGCTAACCAACTCATAGGCAGCGGCGATATGCTCCTTTCTATAGGCGGCGAAATTGTAAGGTTACAAGGAGCTTTTGTAGATACGCACGAAGTAGAACGAGTGGCTGAATTTATAGGCGAACAGCCCGGTTATCCCGATGCTTTCCTACTGCCCGAATACAGAGACGACGACGACGTAATAAGCCCCGGCAGCGCCGATGTGGACTTTGACGATATGTTTGACGAAGCGGCGTATGTGGTGGTGCAGCACCAGCAGGGTTCTACTTCTTTAATTCAGCGCCGGTTAAAATTGGGGTATAACCGCGCCGGTCGTATTATGGACCAATTAGAATTAGCCGGTGTGGTGGGTCCTAATGCCGGCAGCAAAGCCCGCGAAGTACTCATTAATGACCTTTACGAGTTAGACCAGCTCCTGCAAGCTATGAAAGCAGACAAAAAGCGATAAGCGCAATTTTATTGCCATGAAAGAAGGTAACTGCCGGTGCAGTTAGTTTTTATCTACTCATTTGCTGCATTGGTATTTTTTATTGTGGTAGTTTTTTTGTAACGTCATTGCTTCACCACAATAAACATTTAACGCAGGCAAAACACCTATTTACACACACTACCCAAGATTGTAGCAATAACATGTTACAAAGTGTACTTTGCCACTGTGTTTCTTGCTTGTCTTAATCCATGGAACATCAAACACTCATTGTCCTTTCCATTGCTTTTTTATTAATTGCAATCCTCTACTCTTCTGTAGGACATGCCGGTGCATCGGGCTACTTGGCGGTTATGGCTCTTATGTCGTTTCCGGTTGCATCAATCAAACCCATATCGCTTGTACTCAATATCCTTGTTTCTCTCATCGCAACCCATAAGTTTCTGAAAGGTGGGTGTTTTGACCGAAAGGTTTTTGAAGTGTTTGCCGTTACTTCTATCCCCATGGCATTTGTTGGTGGTTATCTAAAAATTGATACCCATTTGTTTAAAGTTATGGCGGGATTGTTCTTAATTGTTTCGGCGCTTCTTTTAATTAGTCGTCAATTTATTAAGTCTTCCGGTCAGGTCAATAAAATCAATGTCCAACTGGCTTTGGTCATTGGTGCAGTTATTGGTTGGGTTTCCGGCTTATTGGGTGTTGGGGGCGGAATTTTCTTGTCGCCCATTATTATTCTTTTTGGTTGGACTTCGGTTAGAAATACATCAGGAATAGCTGCACTTTTTATTTTATGTAATTCGGTGGTAGGTTTAGCCGGTCATTACGCCTCATTAAAGTCAGTTCCGTTCGAAACAATCTTTTTTGCCTTGTTTGTAACCGCAGGAGGGTTTATCGGCTCGCATTTAGGGTCGCAAAAGTTTAATAACAAGGTTATTGTAGCGTTTCTCTTTCTTGTGTTATTGTCGGCAGGAATCAAATTTGTATTTGGAGGTTAAGCCCTGTTGCAGCATCGCTAATGAGCAGTGCAGCAATTACCGCCAAAGTTAATGCACCTTGTTTGTTTGCTCATAATCTCTATACGCTATTACCATAGGCTAATGACTCTCATTCCGCACCCTGTTTTT
>DDVC01000239.1:24487-24837 GCA_002345145.1 Bacteroidetes bacterium UBA2322 | reverse complement strand
TAGGATTGATTTTGAAGGTTTTTTGACCTTGCAGCATGATTACAGCATTTTTTGAGGAAGTATATTACCAATGTAAGGAATAAAAAAGGCGGCAGAGGCAGGCAACCTGCGCTACATTTAGGATTATTTACCAAAATCCTAACAGGTTGGCTTAATGAAACCAATACAATTAGCGGTAAAATAGCTTTTTAAAAACCCTAACCATTATTTTGGCTGCCTATCAATAATAATCGGGAATTTTTTAAAAGTAAAGCGCTCCCCCAACTCATGTTCTTATTATACCAAACTTTGGGCTAAACAAGCAATGCATGTAAACCCTACCCCTGCGGGGCGTTCATTTTAATTCCAAC
>DDVC01000239.1:6674-24298 GCA_002345145.1 Bacteroidetes bacterium UBA2322 | reverse complement strand
GCGTTCATTTTAATTCCAACCTTGCGTTTATTAAGTGGGTGCAGTTCCGGTTTGGGGCTGCTTAGCGTTTCTAAACTGCTCTTATTCAAAATGGTAAACAAACCCTCTGTCATAGCATATTTACCTACCCCATGCAACGCTTTTACCCATAAAACCGTTTATACAAGGTTATTTGCCCAATAGCATAAGCATTAGCTACTTTGGGCAACCTTATTAAGGTATCAAATTAGCAAACATGATTCGTAGTTTCCTATTTTCAGTTTGGTTGTTAATGGTGGGTTTTAGCTGCGTTTTTGCACAAACTGCCCTGCCCTACAACAATGAGTGGATAGATTTTACCAAAACATACCACAAAATTAAGGTTTCTAAAGCCGGTTTGCATCGCATTAGTTTTACGGCGCTTGATAATGCAGGCGTACCCACCACCAATGCGGCGGCTTTTAAAATGTATTGCAAGGGGCAAGAAATACCCTTGTTTACCAGCGCCAATACCCAAATGGGTGTTTCGGACTACATAGAATTTTATGCCGAAAAAAACGATGGCAGTTTAGACAGCCGGCTCTATCTTTATCCCGATTGGCAGCCTAATCCGCACAACAGTTTGTTTACCGATACACTCGCCTATTTTCTAACCATTGATAACTCAGCTTCCAATCTCCGATATGCCGATACGCCTAATAACCTTACCGGCGCACCCCCCAAAGAGCTGTATTTTATGCACGAGGTAGTGCGCCAAAATGTAAATACTTTTTATGCCGGTAAACCGGTGCGCATAGCCGGTATTAACAATAATTTTTCTGATTTTGAAGATGGCGAGGGTTTTGTAGGCTCTGGCATAGAGGCAGGCAGTAATATCAATTACAACGTAGCCACCCGCTCAGTTTATACCGGCGCTACTGCCCCTGCCGATACGGTAGTGTTTAGGGCAAAAGTACTGGGGCAGTCTAACCTTTTTGAAATGATTACCGACCACCGCGTTCAAATGCGGGTGAATACCAACTTGGTAATTGACTATGAGTTTGAGGGTTACAGCACCCATAACCTCTCCTTTACCGTACCGGCAAGCCAGCTCTCTTCGCCCAATACGGTGCTGAACGTTGCCTCATTAACCACGCTGCAAAGCGGCACAGCGCTTGGGGTAAACCGAAACAGTGTGCCACTCATAACGGCTACTTACCCGCATAGCTTTGATTTTGGGGGGCTGCCTTCTTATAGGTTCACCCTCAAAAACGATGCCCCCAAATACATAGAAATTGCCAATTTTAACGGCGGCGCTGCCCCTGTACTGTACGACCTTACCAACCGCCTTCGCTTTTTGCCCGAAACCGAAACCATATCGGGCAGTACGGTGTATAAGTTTCACCTGCCGCAAGTAGTAGCAGGAGGCGCTACCCGCACCCTGTTTTTTAGTAGTACCGCCACCACTGCCCCGGCGCCCATTACCACCGTAACACAGCTACTACCGGTTAATTTTACCAATTACAACCTGCCCAATAACCAAGGCAACTACCTTATTATAACCCACCCCCAACTCATGCAGGGCGAGGTAAACCAAGTAGAGCGCTATAAGCAACACCGCAGCTCGGCAGTTGGCGGTTCTTATACCGTAGTGGTGGCAAACATAGAAGAACTGTACGACCAGTTTGCTTGGGGAATCAGCAAACACCCCTTATCTATTAACAACTTTATCCGTTATGCCATAGCTACATGGAGTCAGCAGCCACAACATTTGCTCCTGTTGGGTAAATCGGTTGTGTATCGCGATGCTTACCCACCCAGCAACCCTGCCAATTTTGCCCGAAACTTAGTGCCCTCCTTTGGGCACTCGGCATCAGATAATATGCTTAGCAGCGCTTTTCCTACGGTTAGTTACCGAAACCAACTCGCCACCGGACGCGTTCCGGCAAAAACACCCGCCGAAATAGGCTACTACTTAGACAAAATTATTGAGTACGAAAACTTGCAGTTTAACCCATCTTGCAATCCGCAAGACCGAGAGTGGATGAAGTATGCCATGCACATAGCAGGCGGTTACTCGCTTAACGAAGCCAACTTGTTTTTTAACAACTTAGAAACCTACCGCAATAAGTTTGAAGATATTAACTATGGCGGCAAGGTAGTAAAAACCTATCAGAGCTTCTCCGCTAATGCGGTTGACCCGGTAGATGTTGGCAATTACATCAACAATGGGTTATCGGTTATTAACTTTGTGGGGCATGGCTCAGGTGGGTTTTGGGCGGTAGATATTGGTCCGGCAACTTCTTACCAAAACTATGGCAAGTACCCCTTCATGATGGCAAGCTCTTGTTTTGTGGGCGATATTCACAGTTATGATATACCCTCAGGCGCTACACAGCCCACCCTTGCCATGTCAGAAGAGTATGTACTGGCTCAAAACCTTGGGTCTATCGGGTTTTTAGCTACCGTTTCATCGGGTTTTCCCATCTTCTTACATCAGTTTATGACCCGCCTTTACGACCATTATTGCAAGATTAATTATGGTACGCCTATTGGCGCTTGTCTGAAACAAACCATACAAGATGTATTTACCGCCTCGCCAAACGAAGTAGGCACTAAACTCACCTGCCAAGAGTTTACCTTAGTGGGCGACCCGGCTGTGGTAATTAAATCATGGAAAAAACCCGAGTATGTGGTTGATGAAAACAGTTTATCATTTAGCCCTACCGTAGTTACTGCCGATGTGGACACCTTTACCCTCAAAATAACCGTTACCAACTTAGGTATGGCTGTTGCCGATTCGTTTACCCTGCGCGTAAACCGAAAACTGCCCGATGGCTCAGCAATAGATTACACCAAGCGGTTTGCCTCCGTAAAGTTTAAGGAAGAACTCAGTTTTAATATACCCACCGGCGACCCCGCCTCAGTAGAAGGCGAAAATACCTTTGCCGTTTTTATTGACGACCTTAACCAAATACCCGAAGACTGCGAAGACAACAATACCACCGCCCGAAATTTGTTTATTTTTTCGGAACTGTTGGTGCCCGTTTTTCCTTGCAATTATGCCATTGTAAACAACCCCACTCCCACCCTTCGCGCTTCTACCGGACAGCCCATACTGCCTGCCCAAAATTACATTTTGCAGTTAGACACCTCGCGGTTATTTATTGCCCCTCTTGAACAAACTACCATAAACAGCAAGGCGGGGGTAATAGAATGGCAACCCAACCTAACCCTTACCCCCAATACCGTTTATTACTGGCGTACCGCCCCAATGAAAGAAAATCCCGATAGCATAAACTGGAAACACAGCTCCTTCTTGTTTCACCCCGATTTGCCCGAAGGCTGGAACCAATCGCATTATTACCAACTTTCCGACTGCCTCACTAACCGGCTTACCCTTGACCCCGTTAGCCGGCTTTTTACCTTTAACCGGCAAGATAACCACCTTACCGCCGCCAATCAATACAACAATTTTGGCGCTGCCGATGTGATGCTCAATGGCATACCCTTAGAGCCCACAAGTTACTGCACACAAAACAGCGCTTGCCAAGGCGGCATAGCCATGATGGTTTTTAAACCCGATGCGCCCTTGCAACCCCTGTACTCGCAGCGCGTAAGCGGCGCCGGCTGCGAGGGAAGAGGGCAGTTTGGCAATGTGCACTGCTCTGCCGATGCCCGACCCGTTTTTGAGTTCTTTACTGCCGATGCTGCACAAATAGACGCCTTGGTAAATATGCTCCAAAACCAAGTTCCGGCCGGTTATTACGTGCTCATGTATAGCCTTCAGCAGCATAGGCTAAGCAGTTTTAGCCCCTCGCAGCAGGCAGCCCTGCAAACCCTGTTTGCCAATATGGGCATAACCAATTTGTTTGAAGTAGGCGCAAACGAGGCTTTTATTGCTTTTGGTAAAAAAGACACGCCCGATTATTCCCATGCACAGTTGGTTTATGGTGCAGCAGCAGCGCCGGCAAACATATCCATTGATAAAACCATAAACGAAGCAGCAACATCGGGCAGTATTACCAGCCCACCCATAGGACCGGCTACCCAATGGAGCCAAGTATCGTACCAATTTAGCAATGTTTCCGCTTCCGATAGCCTTGCCTTTTACGGGGTAAAACCCGGTTTGCCCGATGTGCTGTTGCAAACCCTCCCCATTACCACCCCATCGGGCAATCTTAGCCTTAATTCCATTGGCGCATCGGCTTATCCTTTTATTAAACTGCAACTGCTCACCAATCACAGCAACACCCAAAACGCCACCTCCACCCAAATAGACCATTGGCGAACTACCTTTACACGCGCCCCCGAAGTAGCGCTCAATTACCAAAATTACTTCTCTTTTTACAACGACACCTTACAGGAAGGCGAAAACTTACAGCTCCAGTTTGCCGTAATCAACGCCGAGGCTAACCCTACCGATAGCTTGCTTATAGCTTATACCATTATTAACGCCAACAACCAAACTACACCCATAACCCAACCCGCTATGCCCCCCATAGCGCCAGGGCAAACGGCAATAGCCACCCTAAACCATTCTACACAAGGACTTACAGGGCACAACGTACTGGCTATGGAAATTAACCCCAACCAAGCACAACCCGAAAAATTCCGGTTCAATAACGTGGTGTTTTTGCCTTTCTTTGTAAACACTGATAAAATTAACCCCTACATAAACGTTACCATAGACGGCAGGCACGTTACCAATGGCGAATTAGTATCGGCAAAACCCGAAATTATCATTAAAGTTACCGATGAAAACCGCCATTTAGCGCTCAACGATACCGCCAATTTTGAGCTGTTTTTAGTTTATCCCTCTGCAAACGGTTTGCCTGCCAATACGCAGCAAATTTATTTTAACCAAACTGCCGTACAGTTTACCCCTGCCACCCCACAAAATGCAGCGGCAGGCAAAAACAGCGCTACCATAGTATTTAGCCCCACCCTGTTAACCGATGGTACTTATGAGCTTAGGGTGCGCGCCAAAGACCGCAGCGGCAATAACTTTGCCCCGGCAGCATACAGCCTTAAGTTTAAGGTTATAAATACGCCTATGATTTCTAACCTGCTCAATTACCCCAATCCGTTTACCGGTTCTACTCGGTTTGTTTTTACCCTCACAGGCTCCGAAGTGCCGCAGTTTATGAACATCCAAATCATGACCGTATCGGGGAGAGTAGTGCGCGAAATTTCGGCAGCCGAGCTGGGACCCCTGCACATAGGCAACAACATTACCCAATTTGCATGGAACGGCACCGACCAATTTGGCAACCAGCTTGCAAACGGTTTATACCTGTACCGGTTTGTGAGCCGCCTAAATGGGCAAACCTTAGAGCATTACAGCAGCGGAGCAGATAACTACATTAAAAACGGTATCGGTAAAATGTACCTCATGCGCTAATAGGCTGCCGTTTTTTGACTACCTTTGCCCTCCGGAAAAAAGACCTTTTAACATGAGTTATAATAATGCTGCTTTGCGCTTAGGGTGGGCTATTGCTTTGCTTATAAACTGTTTAATGGCTTTGGCACAGCCGGCAGTAGAAATGGCAGATAATTTAAGAGCATCGGGCAAAATTTATGTGGTGGTAGTGGTAATACTCCTCATTTTTGCCGGGCTCATTGCCTTTCTTGTTTCGGTAGAACGTAAAATAAAACGTTTAGAAAAGAACAAAGACAACCCCAGTTAAACATCGGGCTTTTTACCCCCTGTTTATGATGTTAAAATGTAGCTTCCCGCTACATTTTGCCATTTTAAAATCGTAATTTTGCGCCATTAAAACGCCAAAACAAACAGAGGCGGCAGCGCCGGTTTTAGTGTAGCTAAATTTTAACCGGTTAAACCTTACCACTGAGGCAGTAAGTGCAAACCCCAACTTTATTCTCAACTACACAACCCAACCAAAACGCCGCTAATTTACTTACCTAAATAAAAAAAATCTCAATCCTTTTATGTCATCAAAACAAAAAGCCGAAGGCTTATCCTTTTACCAAAGTGTAGAGTATTACTTTGATAAGGCGGCATCGCTTACAAAGTATCCCGAAGGTTTGCTTAGCCAAATTAAAGTATGCAACAGCGTTTACCAAATGCGTTTTCCGGTAAAAGTGGGCAACAATTACCAGGTAATTGAGGCATACCGCGTACAGCACAGCCACCACCGCCTGCCCTGCAAAGGCGGCATCCGCTACAGCGAACATGTTGACCAAGATGAGGTAATGGCGCTTGCATCGCTTATGACCTATAAATGCGCCATTGTAGATGTGCCGTTTGGCGGCGCTAAGGGCGGCATCAAAATTAACCCGCGCCAGTATTCGGTATCACAATTGCAACGCATTACCCGCCGCTATACCACCGAGCTAATCCGCAAAAACTTTATAGGACCTGCCGTTGACGTACCCGCGCCCGATTATGGCACCGGCGCTCGCGAAATGGCTTGGATTTTGGATACTTACCAAACTTTCAGCACAAGCGATATTGCAAGCTATGGCTGCGTTACGGGTAAACCCATTAGCCAAGGCGGTGTAAGAGGCAGAACCGAAGCTACCGGATTAGGCGTTTTTTACGGCACCCGCGAAGCTGTGAGCATTAAAGAAGACATGAAACTCCTTAAACTCACCACCGGTTTAGAAGGCAAATCGGTAGTAGTACAGGGTTTAGGCAATGTGGGCTACCACTCAGCCAACTTTTTCCAAAAAGCAGGCGCACGTTTGATAGGTTTAGCCGAGTACGAAGGCGCAATTTTTGACCCCACCGGAAAAGGTTTTGACTTAGATAAAGTAATTGCACACCGCCAAGAAACCGGCAGCATACTCAATTATCCGGGTGCGGTAAACCTTGCCAATACAACCGATGCCCTTGAATTGGAGTGCGATATACTCATACCTGCCGCACTTGAACGTGTTATTCATGCCGGTAATGCCGCTAAAATCAAAGCCAAAATTATTGCCGAAGCCGCCAACGGACCCATTACCCCCGAAGCCGAAGCAATATTGATTAAAAATGGTGTTATGATTTTACCCGATGTTTACCTAAATGCCGGCGGTGTTACTGTTTCTTATTTTGAGTGGCTCAAAAACCTCTCGCATGTGCGTTTTGGACGTATGGACAAACGTTTTCACGAAGCCTCTTACACCAATATGTTGGGCGTTATAGAAGGACTTACCGATAAAAAAGTATCCGATGCAGAGCGCGTTCGTTTAACCAAAGGCGCCGGCGAAGCAGACTTAGTTTACTCAGGTTTAGAAGATACCATGATTGGCGCTTACCTGCCCATTCGCGATGCGTGGAAGAAAAACAAAAAAATGGGCGACCTCCGCACCGCCGCTTTCTACGTAGCTATTGAAAAAGTAGCCAATGCCTATATGGAGTTGGGTATTTTCCCGTAAGCGGTTAATTAAACATAGTTGAAGACATTGCCACATTGCAACCCTGTAATGTGGCAATGTTGTTTTATATACCCCACTTTGCCAAGTATCGGGAATAGGTTGTCGGTTTTTGATAGACCGGCAAATCTAACATATTTGCGAGCGCCTTTCATCTTTTAGGCACAATTTTTACCTTTTGGTTCACACTAAACACCGCCATCAACTGTTTATAAGACACTTTACACCCTCCAATATCGTTTTGTTACCAATTATATAGCAATCCACATGATAGTAAGAATTTTTATTGTTATTTCGTTTCTGTTCATATTGCTTTTAGTGGGCTCTTATTTTTTGCCCTCCACTTTTACCGTAACCCGTTCTGCCACCATAAAAGCAGGGCATAACCTTGTGTTTCCGTATGTAAACAACCTAAAAAAATGGGATTTGTGGACTGCCTGGAACAAAGAAAAAGACCCCACCCTAACCCTGCATTTCAGCGCACAAACCGAAGGCGCAGGCTCGGTACAAACCTGGGAGGCAAAAGATTTGGGCAATGGTAAACTTACCATAACCGAGTCGTTTCCGCTGGAAGGGGTAAAATATGACCTCATTATGGGCAACAAATTTCACATAAACGGTCATATAAGGCTAACCCCGTCTGATACCGATACCAACAGCACACAAGTAGAGTGGATACAATCGGGCTCAATGGGTTCTAACCCCATATTCCGGTACTTTGGCATGTTTTTAGATAAATGGCTGGGAGCTGATATGGAAGAAGGTTTAACCAAGCTAAAAACCATAGTGGAGCAAGATGCCGCCACCCGCCAAACTACATCGGAATAACTTTTTTGCCGGTAAACTTTTATTTTTGCACCCTGTTTAACCGCCACCATTAACCCGCAAACCAACTACTTTTTTTAATCTAACCCTTTTTTATTTACACACACCATGTTTACCCAAAATCTAAACCAATTTCTTTTGAGCCTGCTGCTTCTGAGCGCATTACTTCTTACAAACCTATCGGGCAATGCCAAAGACGCTTACAGCATTAAAGTAAAAGTAACCGGTTTTGCCGATACTACCTGTTATTTGGCTTACTATTACGGCAGTAAAATTTTAGTGAGCGATACCTTTACCGTGGACGCAAAAGGCTGGGCACATTTTAAAGGCAATGAAAAATTGCCCGGCGGCATTTACTTAGCGGTTTATCCGGGTAGCAAATACTTTGAATTACTTATTGGCAACGATAACCAAGAGTTTACCATTGAAACCGATACCACCGATTTTGTCAATAATATGAAAATTACCGGCTCGCCCGATAACAAACTTTTTAACGAGTACCAGCGCTTTTTAAGCTCCAAATCTAAAACACTCAACCAATACAAAAACCAAAAAAATACCACCGAAAATGAAGACTCTATTGGTATTTATGACCAACTTATGGCAGGTATAGAAAAAGAAATAAAAGAATACCGACAAAACATAGTAAAAACCCAACCCAACTCGTTCCTTGCCTCCATTATAAAAGCCATGATGGAGCCCGAAGTGCCCGATGCGCCCAAAGATGCCCAAGGCAACCCCACCGACCCGCATTTTGCCTACAAGTATTTTAAAGCCCATTTTTGGGATACCTACGATTTTGCCGATGGCAGATTAGTGCGAACCCCTATTTTTAACAACAAAATCAACTATTACTTAGACAACCTTACGCCTAAAATACCCGATTCTATTAACGTATCTGCCGATTACATCATTGAAAAAGCAAGAGCCAACAATGACGCTTTTAGGTTTGCACTCTCTAACATTACCTATAACTACGAAACCTCCAAAATAATGGGCATGGATGCCGTATTTGTTCACCTTGCCCAAAAGTATTACCTCAAAGGCGATGCCACCTGGATGGATTCTACCAACCTTGCCAAAATGACCGATAGGGTAAATAAACTCAAACACAACCTGCTTGGGTTAAAAGCCCCCGAAATGAAAATTTTTGATATTGATAACCGCCCTTTTTCGCTATATAACAACGTAAATGCACCTTATACCCTGCTCGCTTTTTGGGATTACAACTGCGGGCACTGCAAAAAAGAAATGCCCGAACTGGTTGCCCTGCATGAAAAAATGAAAAATAAAGGACTTACCATAATAGGCGTTTGTACCAGAGTGGAAATAGACGAAATAAAAAAATTTGCCGAAGAATATAAACTCCCTTGGACTAACCTTTGGGACCCCTACAACCAAAGTAAGTTCAGAGATTTGTATGATATTTACAGCACACCCACCCTTTACCTGTTAGACAAAGACAAAAAAATCATTGCCAAACGCTTAGCCCCACAGCAGGTAGAAGAAATCATTAACAGCATAAACAGCCAATCTGCCCCAAATAACCCCAAATAACCCTGTTTTGGCAAACAATCTATTGTTTTATGCTTAAATTTGCTACCATAACTTCAGTTAAAATTAACCCCACAGAAAAGGCTGAGGTTATCCATGCTAAGTGTATAACGGTACAATCTGAGTGGCAACAACCGGCAAGTGAAATTTGGGACAGGGTAAAACAAATGGCTACCTTGCAGTACATTGCTTACCCTGTTTTTACCTTCCTGCCGATTACGCCCATAACGCCCCATAGCGTATGGCAGCCAAACACTACGGTTACGGTAAAGGTAAAACTGTTTGGTTTGCTGCCAATGGGTTTGCACACCATAACCCTGACAGAAATTGATAACCGGCATTTTCAACTGCTTACAAATGAATACAGCAATATCTTTACCTTGTGGAAACACCATATTGCCGTAAAAACGCTTACAAATAACACTTGCCGATATACCGATACGCTAACAATTTATGCAAAGTGGCTAACTCCGTTGGCTGCATGGGTGGTGAAGCGTTTTTTCATACACAGGCATAATAGGTGGGTAAAATTATTGAACTTAGGCAATTAGCCCCATTTTTGGCACAAAATGTGATATAATTGTCATAATTGTGTTAAAATGCACTTTCTAATGCCTTCTTTTATTACCTTTTCGCCCTAAAAATAAAATCTCCCTTTTTGGCGGCAAACTTTGCCGTTCGTACCTGCACATTACCTACTTTTAACCCTCCCATTTATGTGGAATGATATCTTTATATTTTTACTCATTCAGTTTTTCACCGTTTTTATGGTGGTAGTTTATTACCGCCTTAAAACCGGAAACACCAGAGATGCCCTGCGAAAACAAACAGAAAAATTAGAGCAAACCAGTGTAAAACTTAATAGAACTATTGAGCAAAAAAAATATTTTGAAAACGACCGAAATAACCTGCAAACCGAAATAACCAACCTGCGTAAAGAAACCGACAAACTTAAACAACAACTTAAAACAGCCGATACTAACCATGCTGAACAAGAAGCCCGAATAGAATTTTTAAACTCCTACCGCACCCAAAATGATGAACTGCTGGCTCAAATACATGAACTGCAAATGCTTTTGCAACAAACTAATACGCAACTACAAAACACCAAAAAAAACCTCGACAACCAACACCAACATGCTGCCGAACTTGCGCAGCAAAATGAAGCCATGAAACAGGCGTTACACCAACTTACTGATATAAAGAAAAAATACGAACAGCTAATACCCCAAAAACAAACAGCCGAAGACGAGCTGGCAAACTTAAAAAATGTACTTGCAACCCTTGAAAATGATAAGAAACAACTAAGCGCTCAGTTTATGAATGCTAAAATGGAGATAACCTCACTCACTAATCAGGTAGCCAATTTAGAAACGGTTGAAAAAAAGTACCAATTTACCCTGCAACAATTAAATAGCCTCCAAAACAGCTACAACGATTTAAAGCAAAAATACGAGTTGCTTAAAGAAACTGACAGATTAGTTCAGGTGCAAGTAGCCGAGTTAAAAGAACTGGCTTCGGTTTACAAAAAAAACATAGCCATGCTTGAACGCGAGCGGGTTAAATGGTAAGGTGGCTTCCTTATGAAGCAATCTCAGTTTTACCTATCAGGTAAATTTCCCCTAATCTAAACCATTGGTTTACCAATAACTACATGGTGAAACCTTGTAGCGCACCGCTACCGGAAAATGTTACACCCTTGTTTTGCAGCCTTTTGCTATACTGCGCCCTATCAGTATAAGTACAATTCCTATTGCATAAATTTAATGACCATAAATTAATAAATAGCGTGTAAATAAAAACTACCCGCTTTTACCAAGCTACTTTTCCCTGTTTTTTTCTTTGTTTATAGGCGTAGTATGGGGGTACTTTGCAGCAAAATAAATTGGCAACTACCATATAACGCAATAAAGATGAAAAACGCAGTTGTAATCCTGCTATCAGTAGTTTTGTTTTTTTTGTTTGGCATGATGAGTCAAACATGGGCGCAGGTGCCCAACAAAATGAACTACCAAGCCGTAGCCCGAAACGCATCGGGACAGGTTTTACCCAACCAAAACGTGGCTTTGCGCATCAGCATCAGGCAAAACACCGCCGCAGGCGCTGTGCAATACCAAGAACTACATGCCGGCGCTACCAACGCACAGGGTTTACTCAATTTGCAAATAGGCGGCGGCGCTGTGTTATCGGGCAATTTTGCCGATATTACCTGGGCAGACGGCTTACCCAAATTCTTGCAAATAGAGCTTGACCCCGCCGGCGGCGCTGCTTACCTCAATATGGGTACACAGCAACTGGTAAGTGTGCCCTATGCTATGGTGGCAGGCAGTGTTGCAGGTGGCGGTGCATTTGGTTGGAGCTTATCGGGCAACGCCGGTACTGACCCTTCCACCCATTTTGTAGGCACTACCGATGCACAGCCGCTGAATTTTAGGGTGAATAATGTAGGGGCAGGGCGTTTAAGCGAAACAAACACAGCAATAGGCGCTAATGCGCTGCCCAATTTAACCACCGGCACCTTTAACGAAGCCTTTGGCGTAAATGCCCTCATAAACAATGCCGAAGGCAATAATAATGTTGCCGCAGGTACCAATAGTTTGTATAACAATACGGCAAGCGGCAATACAGCTGTAGGACGCAGCGCTCTACAAAGCAACGCTACCGGTTATAGTAATGTGGCTTTGGGTATTTTTTCGTTGTATAACAGCGTAAACCGCAGCAATTTGGTGGCAGTGGGCGACAGCGCTTTGTTCAACAATAATGTGGGTGGCACAACGGGCTTATTTGATGGTGAGCATAATACGGCAGTAGGCAGTAAAGCCTTGTTTGCTAATACTACCGGTAGCAGCAATACGGCTTTGGGGTTTAATACTTTGTTTAGCAACACTACGGGGGTAAGAAATACAGCAAATGGCAAAAACGCACTTTATGCCAATATTGCCGGAATAGATAATACTGCTATAGGATTTGAGGCATTGCGCCTTAATACATCGGGCGGTAGTAATACGGCATTGGGAAGTTACACGTTATACAGCACTTCAACCGGTAACTTTAATACCGGTATGGGTTATTTTGCAGCACACAATAATACAACAGGGTATGCTAATACAGCAAGTGGTTGTTTGTCTTTGTTTGGCAATACAACAGGCATGTATAACTCGGCTTACGGAACTTACGCTTTGTATAGCAATACCATTGGTTACAGCAATGTGGCTATAGGTACAAGCGCCCTGCAAAGCAGTGTAAACAGAAGCAATAATGTAGCAGTAGGCGACAGTGCGTTGTATGCCAATGGGTTGGGGGTTGCGCCAAATTCATTTATTGCCGGTGAACAAAATACGGCAGTTGGCAGTAAAACGCTACTGAACAATACAACAGGCTGGCAAAATACAGCAATTGGTTATCATGCTTTATACAACAATGTAACCGGAACCGGCAATACTGCATTAGGAGTAGGCACACTTTATGCCAACACCAATGGTGCGGGTAATGTTGCCATTGGACATAACGCGCTTTCTGCCAACACCAGCGGACAGCTAAATGTGGCAGTTGGCGATGATGCTTTGTATGGCAATAGCGCCGGTTGGTATAATACCGGAGTAGGCGTTAGTTCCGGTGGCAATGTGGCTAATTTAACCAATTCGGTGGCGGTAGGTTATGGCTCTTTTCCCAATAACAGCAATGTAGCTTTATTGGGTAATACCACTACAAGTTGCGGTGGGTTTAGTAACTGGAATAACTGGAGCGACGGACGTTTTAAAGTAAATGTGCAGGAAAACGTGGTGGGTTTAGCTTTTATTAATGCCCTTAGACCTATTACCTATACTGCCGATATGCACAAGTTAAACGCATTTATTTACCGAGATAAAGCTGAAGAATACGAAAACAACCTGAAAGATATTATTCAAGTGCGCGAAAGTGAAATACAATCGGGTTTTATTGCACAGGAAGTAGCTGCCGCTGCTCAAAAAACAGGTTATGTGTTTAATGGTGTTACCGTACCCATTGACCCTTCTACCCAATACTACAGCCTTAGTTATGCAGCCTTTGTAGTGCCATTGGTAAAAGCGGTTCAGGAACAACAAAATACAATAGAACAACTGCAACAGCAAAACGCACTTTTACTGCAAAAAGTAGGTAAAATAGACAATTTGGAAGCCGAATTGGAACGAATTAAACAACTATTAATCAACAAAAACTAAGCAGGTTGTTGTTATGAATAAATTACTCTTTATGGGGCTGATGATGGGGTTAGTGGGTTGTATGCAACTGCTAAATGCCCAAACCCCACAAAAAATGAACTACCAAGCCGTAGCCCGAAACGCATCGGGACAGGTTTTGCCCAACCAAAACGTGGCTTTGCGCATCAGCATCAGGCAAAACACTGCCGCAGGCGCTGTGCAATACCAAGAACGACATACCGGCGCTACCAACGCGCAGGGTTTACTCAACGTGCAAATAGGCGGCGGCACCGTATTATCGGGCAGTTTTGCCGATATTACATGGGCAGACGGCTTACCCAAATTTTTGCAAATAGAGCTTGACCCCGCCGGCGGCGCTGCTTACCTCAATATGGGTACGCAGCAACTGGTAAGTGTGCCCTATGCCCAGTATGCCAACGAAGCCGGCAGTTGCCCAACGCAGTGGGGCATGGCGGGCAATGATATGTATAACAACAATTTGGGTACGGTATCTATAGGTACGGCAGCGCCCGCACAGCAGAGCAGCCTGTACGCTACCGGCGCTGCCGATGTTATATGGGCAGATTCCGATGGTGGTTATACCGCCATTACCGGCTCAGGCACTAATGGCAGTGTAGGGGTAAACGGCAGTTCCGATTCGGGCAGTGGCGTAGCTGCCAGCTCGGGTACGGGAACAGGCATCAATGCTTTTTCTACATCGGGTACAGGGGTAAATGCTCTTACCAATACCGGTTTTGGGCTGCACAGCAATCATTTTGCATCGGGCAACGAAACTTGGCTCAGTACCGGTGCGGCTGCCATTTACTCCAAAGGACGCCTCGATTTTGCCAATTCCGATTTTAGTACTACTTCGCACTTTTACTACGGGCTAAGCGAACATATTTACCTTCGCAGTGGTAAACCCGGCAGTTTTATTACCCTGAACGACAACCATAACGGCAACATTTACCTTGCCGATGGCGGCGGACGCGTGAGCATTAACAACGGCATTTATTTAGAAACCGGCGTACTTACTGTGCGTGGTAACACCTCAGCAAATGCTACAGCGGAGTTTTTCCCCATATCGGGTAATTACAATGCTGCTTTTAACGTGCCTTCTTCGTTTAATTATAGGTTGAACGACGGCACCGGCAGGTTTTACAGCACCTTTATACGCGGTGGTCAAACCGGCTCAAGGGTGTATTTAAACGATGTGCATAATGGCGATGTAATAGCGGCAACCGGCGGCGGAAACATGGGCATAGGCACACTATCGCCCGATATGCGCCTGCATGTATCGGGGCAAACCAAACTTAAATATAACAACACAAACGGTTCTTATGCCGATGCCGTGCTTACCATAGAAACCCCGGTAGGCGGGTTTGCGCCCTCCTTAGCTTTTGTCCCTCAAGATGCCCCGTCATCTGGGTTGGTTTTGCAGGGATATGCGCAATCGCTTTACTTGCGAAATCATACAAATAACGCATATACAACCATTGTTTGTTTAGATGCGCTTGAATTGAGCGATGCCCGAAGCAAAAAACTCATTGAACCGATTGCCGAAAATCAATACAGCCAATACCTGCAAGCGCTGCGCAACATACAATCTATTAACTACCTGTTTGAACACGAAACCCTGCAACCTGATAAACCCGATTTTGCAAAACAGGAACGACAACAAAAACGCATTGGTTTTACCGCTCAAAGCTTGCCCGATGCCATTAAACAAGCCATACCCCAAAACCACCAAAAACCGCAGGAAAGCGCCGATTTAATGTTTAGCACATCGGGCATGATAGGGCTGCTTACAGTGGGCGTTAAAGCCATTGACCACCAACAAACAACTATGGAAAAAACCATACAAACTCAACAAACTACCATACAACAACAACAAACCGCCATAGAGCAACTGCAAGCCGAATTGCAGGAGTTAAAGGCGTTATTGTTGCGTTCAAAAAAATAAACACCAAGTTATGGAACGCAGAAATTTTCTCCTTTATTCAGGTATGTTTTCGGCATGGGGGTTAACATTGCCGTTTATGCCGGCAGCAAACCCTACCGATAACCCGCTAAAGCCGGTTTTGTTGCCCGCCCAGCCACCCTTAGAGCATAACAACGGCTTGCAAATAAGAACTTGGGTACGCTCTGCCATGACCAATGGTTTGTTCTCCAGTGTAGAGTGTGCAGTGGCGCCTAAGTTAATGGGTCCGCCGCCGCACTACCACAAAGAATTAGACGAGCTGATGTATGTAGCCGAAGGTACTGCCAGCGTACTTGTTGGAGAAGAGGTGGTAGAAATTGCTGCCGGTGGGTGGCATCTTCGCCCCAGACTAATTACCCACACTTTTTGGAATGCCTCCGACAAGCCGCTTCGGTTTTACGATATGTACTTTAACCAACCCTTTGAAGAGTATTTGGAACAAATTTTTCACCAACTTACAACCGAAAACGGTTATCCCGAAGGGTCGGACAAAAAAAATAGGGCTATTGGGGCGTTAAACGAAAAATTTGGTTTGGTTTTTCCCGACGATGCTTTTTCTAAAATGCAGGATATTAAGCAGCAGTTTGGCTTAAAGTGAAAAAAACAAGCGGTAAGTTAAGGTGGCTTATGTCGGTTTGTGCCTCTAAAAAAGACCGCGGTAAATTTTTTGCAAACTTAGCGAAACTTGCAGCAAGGGCAGGTCTATGGTTTCGGTAAGCAGGGTAAAAAGTTCGCTGCTCCATTGTTGCCCATCGGGTTGTTTTTGATACAAGTTTACAAAAACCCTGTCGGGGTCTATCAGCAAATAGTATTGCAAAGATGGCAGCTTTTTGTAGCGCAAAAACTTGTCCACTTGGTCATACAACTTGGTAGCAGGCGATAGTATTTCTACTACCAACATCGGGTTTTTAATGATTAAATCACTACCGGTATTACCTTCTTTTTGTGCTATGCAAAAATCGGGATAAGTATAATCTTTTTTAGATTCTATTTGCAAACGCACCCCTTCCATAAAAATTTTAAACTCTGCTTCGTTGAGCAAAGCAACAAAGGCAACAGCTAAATTTAAACTTACTGCATTATGATTTTGGGTTACTCCGGGCATAGCAATTATTTGACCGTCAATAAACTCGTGTCTTTGTTCCGATTGCAGTTCCATTTGCCAGTACTCCTCAAACGAGTAGTGTTTTTTTACCAAAGTAGTTTCTTCCATAACAACCGTTTTTTTTTTAACGCCATTTATAACCCCTAAAACCCACTATGAGTTTTACCCGAAAACGCCTTCGTAAATGGCTGCAATGGGTATTTGTACCATTACTTCAGACAATTGCAGCGTCAGCATATCGGAAATTTGTGTGTAAGGTTTGCTTTCCCAGTGTTCACCATCGGGCAGTTTTTGGTAAACATCTACTAAAACGGCATCGGTATCTATTAAAAGATAATACTGCAAGGTGGATACCTTTTTGTAGCGCAAAAACTTATCAACTTTGTCGTATAATTTGGCGCCTTCCGATAGTACTTCTGCAACCAAAACCGGGTTAGCTATAAGCAAATCATTGAGTTGATTTCCTTGCATAGGAGCAATGCACAAATCGGGATAGGTATAGTCTTTTTGCGAAGCTATCTGAAGTTTTACCGCTTCCATAAAAACATAATAGGGCAGTCCTTTTAAGGCTTGTTTGCAGGTAAACAGCAAATTTCCGTTGATTAAATTGTGTTTTTGGGTTACTCCGGGCATAGCA
>DDVC01000239.1:0-6334 GCA_002345145.1 Bacteroidetes bacterium UBA2322 | reverse complement strand
CTTCCATAACAACCGTTTTTTTTTAACGCCATTTATAACCCCTAAAACCCACTATGAGTTTTACCCGAAAACGCGTTTGTAAATAGTTTTTAATCCAATTTCCAACTGCAAATCGGGAAAAGCGATTATTTCGTCTAATTGGGTAAAAATTTCGTCTTCCCATAATTGCCCATCAGGCTGTTTTTTATACACATCTACAAACACTTTATCCGTATCAATGAGTACATAGTATCTTAAACTGGGTATCTGTTTATAGCGCAAAAATTTATCTACCTTATCATACAATTTAGTTCCTGCTGATAACACTTCTACCACCAAAACAGGATTAACAATAACCAAATCGGTAAGGGTGTCGCCATTTCGGGCTTCTACACATATATCGGGATAGGTATAATCCTTTTCAGATGTTATCTGCAATTTCACGGCTTCAATAAACACGTTATACAGTTTTTCATCAAGTGCATACTGAAAAAAGGCATACACATTTCCGCAAATTAAATTGTGTTTTTTGGTTACTCCGAGCATAGCAATTATTTGACCGTCAATAAACTCGTATCTTTGTTCCGATTGCAGTTCCATTTGCCAATACTCCTCAAACGAGTAGTGTTTTTTTACCACTGTATTTTCCATATATAGCGCTATTAGGTTCACAAAAATACACCAACTAAACCAATCTCCTAATTTTTAACCATCAAAAACAACGCTGTTTTATGAAAAACGTTTTTTTTCTTAGCTTTTTACTATGGTGTTGCCCCATTTTGCAGGCAGCTACCTTTTACGTATCTAACACCGGCAACGACAACACCGGTAACGGCAGTTTTGCTCAGCCCTTTGCTTCATTGCCCCGCGCCATAGAAGAAGCCAACCCAAACGATGTGATTGAACTGAGAGGAGGCACTTATTTTAGTTTTGAAATACGCATAAACAAAAATAACCTAACCATACGCAGTTACCCGGGCGAATATGCAAGTTTGATTGCTTTTACCAATAATGAAGAGGTTGCCAGTTGCCTATGGTATAATGACCCCGAAACAACAGGCGGACTGCTGGAAAACCTCGAAATTGTGGGTGGTTATTACTATGGGCTTAAATTTGAAAGTAACTGGGATTGGGATAACAGTGTGCCCTATGCCAACCGGCGCGGCGTTAGCAACATTACCGTGCGCAATTGCCTTATTCACCACACCGGACGCGATGGCATTAAACTAACGCCCGCCTGCAACAACATTACCATTGAAAATTGCCAAATAAGCTATACCGGCGTGGGTCCGGGCGCTGCCGCTGATTACAACGCCGAAGGCATAGACAATGTGAACGCCAATAATATGACTGTGCGCAACTGTTATATTCACCACACCGCCACTACGGGTATTTATGTGAAAGGCGGCGGACGCAACTGCCTTATTGAAAACAACACCATAGAAAATGCCGGCGAAGGCGGTATTTACCTTGGATTTTATACCGATGCCGAATGGTTTGATACCGATTTTAACCCCGATTATTACGAAAACATCAATGGCAGGGTTATAAACAACTATATCATTAATACTCAACATGCCGGTATTGGGTTGTTTGGCGCAAAAGATGCTAAGGTTTGGCACAATACGGTCATAAATGCCGCACAAACCGATGTGTATGCCGCCCTTATGCTTGCCCCAAGCGATGTATGGGTGAGCGATTCCTATACCGCTACACCGCCCAACTTAAACGTTTCTATACAAAACAACATTTTTACCCAATCTGCTACCGCACAAATGCCTATGGTGCGCGTGCGCGAAGATGCTTTGAGTGGCTCAGTACAGTGGAGCAATAACCTGTACTACAAAAATGGCAGCGCACCCGTTTTTTTAGACGACAACATTACATGGGAAGACCTTACCTTTACCCAGTGGCAAACCCAAACCCTGCGCGATAACAACAGCCTTACGGCTAACCCGCTGTTTGATAGCGTGTGGCATATACAAAACGGCAGCCCCTGCATAAATGCCGGTATTCCGATACCCGATGTTACTACCGATTTTGAAGGACAACTACGTACCGCACTGCCCGATATAGGCGCTGATGAATTGGGCATTAACACCGGTATGGCGCTGCCAAGCGTTACGCCCGCCGCAGTTGTTCAAACTTTAGGGGGTAATTCATTGGTTGTAACCGTATTATTCCCCATTTCTGATAACCTGTATTTGTATGACCTAACCGGCAAACAGGTACTCAATACACCTGTGGAGCTAAACGCCGGCAGCAATTTTGTTCAACTGCCCCTGCTGCCTACCGGTATTTACTTGCTGCTTATGCCAAAGGCTGGGGTAAAAACCAAATGGAGCGCCGTAACTAATAAGTAATGCCCTTTTGTGCGGCGTATTTGCCGGCTAATTGCCAACAATTTTGGCAGGCGCACAAACAAATAACCGCAAAGAACACAAAGGCTCTTGCTCCTTTGCGTTCTTTGCGGTTATAACAAGAAATTTAGTTAAGACCAAAACACTAAACAGCGCTTTTGGCTACACCACCACATTAACTATGCGACCGGCAAGGAAAATAAACTTTTTAACCGGTTTTCCGCCCAACCATTCTTGCACTTTTTCATCAGACAATACGGCGGTTTTGGCTGCTTCTTCGGTAATAGATAGGGGCAGGTTTAGTTTGTGCCTAAGTTTACCGTTTACCTGAATGGGGTACTCAAAATAGTCTTCCTTTATATACTCGGCATTGTAAACCGGATAGGCGGTATGGTGTACTGTGCCGCTATGCCCCAGCAAATGCCAAAGCTCTTCTGATAAATGCGGCGCAAACGGAGCCATAAGTACGGTAAGTTGCTCTAATACCAAGCGATTGTTGCAGCGCAATGAACCCAGCTCGTTTACGCACTCCATAAATGCGCTCACGGCAGTATTAACTGAGAGTCGCTCTATGCTTTCGGTAACTTTTTTTATGGTTTTGTGCAGCGTTTTCAGCTCATCGGGCGTGGGGGCATTTTCAGATAACCGGGGTTGTTGGTTTTCTTGTATGCCAAACAAACGCCAAAATTTTCGCAAAAAGCGCGATACGCCTTCTATGCCATCGGTATTCCATGGTTTAGAATCGGTAAGCGGACCTAAAAACATTTCGTACATGCGGAAGCAATCGGTGCCATATTGGGCTATCATGTCATCGGGATTAACCACATTGTACTTCGATTTCGACATTTTTTCAATAGCCCAGCCGCAAATGTATTTATCGCCTTCCAGTATAAACTCGGCATCGGCAAAATCGGGTCGCCATTGTTTAAAGGCTTCGGTATCTAATACATCGCCGCTTTTAACCAAGCTCACGTTTACGTGCAGTTCGGTAGTGTCGTATTGGTCTTTTAGGTTGTACGATACAAAGGTATTAGCGCCCTTTAGCCTATACACAAAGTTAGACCTGCCCTGAATCATGCCTTGGTTTAGCAGGCGTTTAAAGGGTTCAGGTTGGCTAACCCAGCCCATATCATACATAAACAGGTTCCACACGCGCGAGTACAAAAGGTGTCCGGTGGCGTGCTCGGAGCCGCCAAAATAAAAGTCCACATTTTGCCAGTATTGCTCGGCTTCTTTTGAAACAAACTCATTGGGGTTGTGGGGGTCCATATAGCGCAGCCAGTACCAACTGCTGCCGGCATATCCGGGCATGGTATCGGTTTCGCGCTCGCCGTTGGGGGTATTTACCCACTGTGTAAGGTTTGCCAAGGGCGATTTGCCGTTTTTAGTAATTTCGTAGCTCTGCACATCGGGCAGTAGCAGGGGCAGCTCGGTTTCGGGCAGGGCATAGGGTACGCCGTTTTGGTAAACTATCGGAAAAGGCTCGCCCCAGTACCGTTGGCGGCTAAAACCGGCATCGCGCATTTTGTAGTTAATTTTGGCTTTGCCAATGCCCTTTTGTTCGGCATAGGTTATGGCAACTTTAATTGCCTCTTGCCAATCAAGTCCGTTTAATATGCCTGAGTTTATCATAACGCCCTGTTTTTTATCGCAGGGGTTTTCCATGTTTTCTGTACCCTCTATAACGCACACCACCGGCAGGTTAAAATGGCGGGCAAACCTAAAATCGCGGTCGTCTGATGAAGGCACCGCCATAACCACCCCTGTACCATAACCGGCAAGCACGTAATCTGCCACCCAAACAGGTATTTTTTGGTTGTTAAAGGGGTTAATGGCATAACTGCCGGTAAACACGCCCGAAACCGTTTTTACATCAGCCATGCGGTCGCGCTCGGAGCGGTTTTTTGCCGTGTCCACATAGTTTTGCACAGCCTCTTGTTGTTCGGGGGTAGTGAGTTGGCTGAGCCATTCATGTTCGGGGGCTATGGCAAGGTAAGTAACCCCATAAACGGTATCTATTCGGGTGGTAAAAACGGTAAGGGTAAGAGGGGCATTTTGGAGGGCAAAGTTAAGCTCGGCGCCCAGCGATTTACCAATCCAATTGCGCTGTATTTCTTTAATAGATTCCGACCAATCAATGGTTTCTAAACCCTGCAACAGCCTATCGGCAAAGGCGGTAGTGCGCAAAAACCACTGCCGCATAGGAATACGCTCTACCGGATGCCCGCCCCTTTCTGATACGCCGTCTTTTACCTCATCATTTGCCAGCACCGTACCCAGCTCGGCGCACCAGTTTACTAAGGCATGAGCTTGGTAGCAAAGCCGGTAATCCATAAGAATGCGGCTGCGCTCCTGGCCGGTCATGGCGCTCCACTCTTGGGCGGTAAATTGGGGGGTGTTTTCGTTGCAGGCGGCTTGCAAATCTTTGGTGCCGTGGCTTTCAAAACGGGTAATGAGAGCGGTAATATGCTGTGCTTTATTGGTAGCCTTGTTATACCACGCATCAAACAACTGCAAAAACAGCCACTGTGTCCACTTGTAATATGCCGGGTCGCAGGTAGAAACCTCCCTATCCCAGTCATAGCTTAAGCCCAGCATTATGAGTTGTTCCTTATAGCGTTTAAGGTTTTGGCGGGTAGTAATTTGGGGGTGTTGCCCGGTTTGAATGGCATACTGCTCGGCAGGCAACCCAAAAGCATCAAAGCCCATAGGGTGCAGCACATTGTAGCCGGTCATGCGTTTGTATCGGGTAAAAATATCGCTGGCAATATACCCCAGCGGATGCCCCACATGCAGCCCATCGCCCGATGGGTAGGGGAACATATCCAATATATAATACTTGGGTTTGTCTGATTGGTTGTGGGCGGCATATACCTTGTTTTCTTGCCAGTATTGCTGCCACCGCTGCTCTATGTTGGTAAAATTGTACTCCATAACAAGTAGTTTTTGAATATAGGGGGGCAAAGATACGCTTTTTTTATGCAGACAGCCAAACCTACGGCGGTTTGTATGGTATAAAACAAATTTACCAAGCCCGATGCTCCGCTGCCGGCGTACTTTTTACCCCGATTTGCAGGGCAAATACCCATTGTTTTTTTGCCACTATTGTTCGGGCTCATTGGCCGGCGGCGTTTTCTTTTTTTGAAAACTGCCCGGCAGCATTGTTTTCAGTTCGGCAAGTATGGCAGTAGTACCCGGCACATTTTGCTCGGCGGCATTTTTCAGCAATTTATAAAAGGTAAGCGCGGCAGTGGTATTTTCCATTCGGAGCGCCACTACTGTATCTTCTACCATTTCTTGCAAAGAATTTAGCTGCAACAGCAGTTTTTCTAACCGCTGCATTGTTTCCCAATCGTTTTGCCACTCCGCAACCGATAAAAAACCCGTTTGCAACTCAGGCGTTTCGGTATAACACTGCAACGCCTTTTGCACAAACGGTAAGGTTTTTTTACCCAAATGCAGGTGTTGGGTTTTATCTTTTGGCGTAAGATTAACCGCAAAAGGAAACTTATTTCTTAGATTAATAATGTCTTGCCTAACAAGCAGGTAGTCGGCTTCTGTAAAGGCAATTTGCAAATTGGCGTAAGGCATAAGATAACGTTTTATGACGATGAAAAAAAGTAAAAATAAGTACCCAATAGCCCGATAGCGTTTACCGCTCCCCCCTTGCCCGATGTTTTTACCCTCACCCACGTCGCAAAAAACAGGGTAAAAACTGCTGACAAACACAAAAATCGGGCAAAAAATACAGTTCATCGGGCGCTTACCATCAAAAACCATGTTTTTAACATCAAAGTTCAAGCTAAAAAGGTAAGTATTTTACCTAAAATGCTAAACATTTTATCTTCAAAAATAAACGCTTTACTTACAAAAGTAAACACTTTACCTAAAATTCTAAACATTTTATCTACAAAGATAAACGCTTTACTTACAGAGGTAAACGTTTTACATACAAAGGTAAACACTTTACTCACAAATATAAACGCTTTACTTAC
>DDVC01000232.1:2148-2719 GCA_002345145.1 Bacteroidetes bacterium UBA2322 | reverse complement strand
CTATCCCGATAGCATAGACGGCGGTCATTATATTGTAAACTGGGGCGATGGCAGCGCACCCTTCCTCTGCGGTCAGGGCTTCGCTCCCTGCACACAAGATAACCTCCTACACACCTACCAAGCGCCCGGCATCTACCCCGTTACGCTGCAAGCCATCGTTTGCAACGATACCTCCACCCTCACCCGCGCCGTATGTCTTGGGGTAGAGCCCAATCCGCAGGCGCAATATACCTACAATGATTTTGGCGGCGCAGTACAGTTTACCAACCTCAGCCAAAACGCCTACTTTGCCCAAGGCGGCTACTGCGTTTGGGATTTTGGCGATGCCAGCCCCACCACCACCCAACTCAACCCCACGCACACCTATACAGAAAACGGCAACTACCCCGTTACGCTCACCGTAGTTGTTTGCCAAGACACCTCCGTTTACATGCAGTTTGTACAAGTGCAAACGGTAGGCGTTTCTCCCCCCTTCTTTGAGGAGGGGCAAGGGGGTGAGCAGGTGGTGGTTTACCCCAACCCCGCCCAAAACCTACTGCATTTTACCTTACAAAATACGCTAACTCCGCCT
>DDVC01000232.1:0-1879 GCA_002345145.1 Bacteroidetes bacterium UBA2322 | reverse complement strand
CGGCAACGGCAAGTGTAGAGATAGGTCATTTACCTGTAGGCATCTATTTTTACACCGTTCAATCGGGCGGAGTGGTGTTGGCACGGGGCAAGGTGGCGGTGGTGCGTTAGATAACGTAGAGAGGAGTAAAAATTAACAAAACAATATTTTAAATTTTTCCAATATTATTTGTTTTCAAAACACAAATTATTGACATTTTAATTTAAGTATCAATGCGGCTTATACCTGTTTTAGGGGGCTAAAAATGCGCTTTAAAGCCACATTTTTGTTAGCCTCCAATATATGACACACATATTGCTTATAATATGTTTATACGCCATGGAATACCGGCGCCACTACTTGCGTAAAAAGCCCCGCCCCCTAAATTGAGCCGACTACTCAAACTGCTCCTTGAGCAGTTGCACCACTTTTTTTTCAATGGCGTAGGTTACCTCATCGGGCTGTAAGGCAGCAATACCTACCCATCGGAAACGAATATGTACCCTGCCATTGTTTTGTATGGTATTGGGAGGGAGGTGAAAGCAGCCGTTTAAAGGTTGCACCAAATAAAAAATGCTGATAACCTGTGTACTCGCATCTATTGCAGAAGGCACAAAAAAATCGGTAGTATAAAAATGGCGCACAATGGTTACATTGGTATCGGTTTCCTCTTTAAACTCCCTAAGCAAAGCCTCATGCAACCCTTCACCAAACTCTACCCCACCCCCCGGAAACTTAGTGATATGCCAGTTATCTATGTCTTCATCACATATTAGCACTTCGCCACTGGGGTTAATCAATAACCCATAAACCCTAACATTAAACGGATATATTTTTTTCATTAAACACTTTATTGAATGTTGCTCTTTATTTTCTGAACTATACCCTTCAGTATTTGTTTAAAAAAGTAGGATTGAAAAAGCAGCAAAGGAATGTACCTACAAACATATTGCCCTTTTGTGAAACGAAGTTTAAAATTTAGCAATTATCTCTTTTTCAAACAAACGGTATGATACATTTGTTTGCGCTTTGCGTGTTGGTAGTGTGGGCATACATGAGTCTTTGGTATATAGCGGCATTAGTAAAAAAAGACAATGGCATAGCAGATGTAGCGTGGGGCTTAGGTTTTGTATTAGTGGCATGGTTTCTCCTTTTATATGATACCACTCTCACTTTGCGCCAACTTGCCATAAGTATATGTATTAGCGTATGGGCAGTACGCTTATCGGGATATATTTACCGACGCAATTCTGTTAAAAAGACCGAAGATTTCAGGTATGCAGCATGGCGAAAAGACTGGGGTAAAAACTGGATTTGGCGCAGTTATCTGCAAGTATTTATGCTGCAAGGTTTTTTTATGCTGATTATTGCCCTGCCTGTGGTGGTGGCAGCTGCCGATACAGCTTTTACCCCATGGAACATCTTTAACCTCATAGGACTGGGGGTGTTTGCTTTTGGCTTTTTGTTTGAAGCCATAGCCGACTACCAACTTGCCCTATTCAAATTGAAGCCCGAAAATAAAGGCGGTATTATGACTACCGGACTGTGGCGCTACTCTCGACACCCAAATTATTTTGGCGAGGCGGTTTTGTGGTGGGGTATTTTTATGATGGCATTACCACTGCCTTATTGGTATGTAGCCCTGCTGAGTCCGCTAACACTCACATGGCTACTTACGCGCGTTTCGGGTGTACCCATGCTGGAAAAAAAATATGCCGGCAATACCCAGTTTGAGGATTATGCCCGCCAAACCAGCGCTTTTTTCCCTATGCCGCCGGTAAAAAGAGCTAACCTGTAGGGGTGAGGTTAGATTTAAAATTAGCATAGAGGGGTTACGCTGTAAGTGTTTGGGCTATTTAAGTTATTTCGTTTTTTAAACCTCTCATTCCGCACCCTGTTT
>DDVC01000188.1:19153-22210 GCA_002345145.1 Bacteroidetes bacterium UBA2322 | reverse complement strand
AGGCAGGTGGTGGCAGATAGACCCCAAACCCACACACAACGTGAGCAATTACGCAGCCATGGCCAACAACCCCATACGATACAGCGACATGCTTGGCGATACCATACAAACCAATTTTAAGGGCAATCAGGTAGCTAAGGCGGCATACAATTTATGGGCATCTACCAAAGAAGGCAAGAAATTTCATAAATTGTATGGCGAGGGCGGTAAGTACGGTCGTATATCCGTAACATTTGATGCCGAAAAAACCAATAACCGAATAGCAAATGGGGAAGCACAAGTATATTTTAATCAAAAGGGGCAAAAACCTAAGATTGTAGCTGAGGGAAAAGTGGCACAAAATATACGCGATGCTGCGGAGGCAGGCACACCCCAAGCATACCTTTCATTTAATGTATCTGTTCCCGCAACTTTCAATGAAAATTCTTTTGATGATTTTGGCACACAACTTACCAGCTATGCCGTAACCTTTGAACACGAAACACAGCATATTGAACTACACATGAAATCAATTTTAGTGGATGGAATAAGGCACAAAAAAGACCCTCATCACGATGAAATGCTAAACACCAGCGGCACACTCTACCAAGAGAGGGCAAGCGTATTTAACGAGTTAAAACCCTTTTGGCAAAACACTTTTGAACGCAGGCAAGAAAAACCTTGGAACCAGACATTGTCCCGATTTAAAAACGACATCATAAATAATTTTGTAAAATAATATTATTGTGAGGTTTATATTTACTTTTGCAATTTTATTTCTGTTTTTCGTTATTTTGTTTTCGTTTGCTTGCAAAAATAAAGAAAACAATACAATAGAGTTTTACAGAAAACCTCAGAGTGTTACTTACGAAGTATGGTATAAAGGCTGGCAAGATACCTTTAAGTTTGTAACAAGAGACTACGATACAGGTATTCCATACATATTAGATACAAGTAGAAATTTTCTATTTTTCTTTGACAATATGCTTGATTTATATAAGTTAAATATTGAAACGGGCATATTGTTAGATAGTGTAGATTTGATTTCACGTTATACCTACCGCATGGCTCCCGAACGGAACAAACTATTGTATGCCTATCCTGCTTTATTTTTTTACCATGAAACCGTTCTGCATTTAGATATGGGTTTGAATTTAAAAGCAAAATATCTGGATTCAATTAACAGAGAATTAGAAAACCGGTATCCCGAAACACTTCCCTTTGGATTAGACCTAGATTCAGTAAACATAATCCTTCCCAATAAACTATGGGTACGGCTAAACGATTACAACGGCTGCACCGAAGAAATGATATTTGGCGTAAGCGTACCTATGGAGCCACCGGTCATCCACTCCACATACATAGTGAGGTAGCAATCCCTCAAACCCCAGAATACGCCTACGATGCCAACCGCTGCCACTTTTAGCTATATTCAGAGATTTAGGACTCATAATGGCTTGACCATTTAAAAAGCGAATTATTTATTTGCAACCATAGCATAAACAACTTAAATTTGCGTTTCTAACCTAAATACCAAAACATGACAACCGATTTTTTGTATGACCATGTAGCAGAGGCAATCGCCCAACTTAATCCTGCAAAAACGCTTACTTTAAAAGCGCCTGCCGCAATGCAGCAAAGACTAACCGAGTTATTGGAAAAAAACACAACCACAGGTTTATTACCCGATGAAAAAGATGAATTAGACCATTATATCGTTTTAGAAAGATTAATGCGATTGGCTAAAATACATGCCCAACAACAACTCATGCAGCCATGAGCCGCCACATACCCCATAGGTTGCGACAATTTGTTGCCGAACGTGCCAATTTTAGGTGTGAGTACTGCAAAATTGCCGAACAGTTTTCTTTTTTTAATTTTCATGTAGAACACATCATTAGTGTAAAACACGGAGGGCAAACCACCAAAAATAACCTTGCTTATGCCTGCCCAATCTGTAACTATAACAAAGGAACCGACATTGCCACTTTAATTCCCGATGTTGTTCCGCTGGTGCGCTTCTTTAACCCTCGCTTAGATACTTGGGAAGAACACTTTTCAGTTGCAGAAACAGGCGAATTGATACCCCTTACTTTTATTGCTATGGCAACTATCAATATCCTCAAACTTAATCACCCTGACGCTGTCATAGAAAGAAAAATATTGTTGAAACTAAATTTAATATAGTCACTTTTCAGAATACGCCTACCCTGCCAACGGCAACCTCATTTTAGACGGCAACAAAAGCATCACCACCCGCTACAACCACCTAAACCTCCCCACCCGCGTAACCTTTTCCGATGGCAAAACCATCACTTGGATATACACCGCCATGATACCATAGGTTCTTCCCGCCTACCAATACCGAACTACTCCCCACCGCTGGTATTTAGGCATATGTTTATATTATCACTAATCGGGTATATTGTCAAGAAGTTCTTTTACCTGCTTGTCTGAAAGGTTACTAACCTCCGATTTATCGTAAATAGCAAGCAAGTAGAGCGTTGAATCAACTAAGGCAAAATGTGTGATAATACGTGCCCCATCACGTTTTCCGCCCCCCTTAGATTGTATGCTTATCCGTATCTTATAGCAATTTTTCCCAAGCGGCACACCTTGCATCGGGTTCTCTGTTAATTTTGCTGCAAGCTTGGCAAATTCAGTTTTCAAAGAAGGATACTTTTTTACTAACCTTTTTAACTCTTTACTAAACTTCGGAACAGCAATAATACTATAAGTCATTTAACAAATCTTGTAGATTTATTCCGGTAAGTTTACCTTTCTGTATCATATTAAGTTCTTCAACTGCCTTTTTTATATCATCTAATGTTTTAGCCTTTGCATCGGTGAGTGGTTTCACTTTTACATAAGGTAAACTTTTCAGCACTTTCAATAGCGATTGGGCTTTGCTATCTTTAATATCAAGTAGTACTTTCACGGTAGCATTTTTTGTAAAAACAAGTCATTACAACACTTGGTTCTTAAAATAGTTTAAATAGTTATTCCCAGCAACTATCATGGCTAACTTTCTCTTCCCATACCACTTTTTAGCCCCCCCGAATACGCCTACGATGCCAA
>DDVC01000188.1:0-18909 GCA_002345145.1 Bacteroidetes bacterium UBA2322 | reverse complement strand
ACCCGCTACAACCACCTAAACCTCCCCACCCGCGTAACCTTTTCCGATGGCAAAACCATCTCATGGATATACACCGCCACCGGTAAAAAACTCCAAAAACGCACCCAGCCAAGCCACAAAAGCGCCAGTTTTGATAGCACAGGTTCTGCACGCATACCCCACCAGTACCTAACCACTCCCCCACCCCACTACTCACTACCTAATACCATCAACAATCGCAGCTACTTAGGTACTGCCCATCGTGCAGGTTCATAACGTATTTGAAGGCTAATTGGTAACAAGAACACCAAGTTTTTTACGAGCTTTGCGCTCACTTTTGCGTTCTATACACGGTTATCACAACAAATTTAGTTAAGACCAAAACACAGGGGAAGTAGTTTGCCTGCAATCCACTAAAACTACCCACTATCCACACATTTACTACCCACCACATATTACAAAAAAAACAAAAACGCACTTAGCCATGTCGGGTAAAATTAAACAGGCAGATAGCATTTTGCACAATGGAACCATTTATACTGTTGATGCTCATTTTTCGGTGCAGCAAGCAGTAGCCATAACCAATGGCAGCATTTCCGCAGTAGGCAGCAACCAATATATTTTACAAAACTACCAATCTGCCAACATCGTAAACCTTCGGGGCGCTTACGTTTACCCGGGTTTTAACGATGCCCACTGCCACCTGCTCAGGTACGCCCGGCAATTGGGCGAGGTACAACTGTTTGGGCTAACCTCTTGGCAGGCAGTAGTGCAGCAATTACAGCAATACCACCGGCAAAACCCACACCTTGCTGCTATAATAGGGCGAGGCTGGGACCAAAACCTGTGGAATCCGGCTGTTATGCCCGATAAAACCGATTTAGATACCTTTTTTCCCGATATTCCGGTACTGCTTACCCGCATAGACCTACACGCCGCCGTAGCCAATTCTGCTGCCTTACAACTTGCCGGCATTACCCATGAAACAACCATAGATGGCGGCATTGTTCACCTAAACCAACAAGGCCAAACATCGGGCTTGCTTATTGATAATGCCGTTTACTTTGTTGAGCAACATTTTCCGCCCATATTGCCGCAGCAGTTTGAACAATTGCTACTGGCAGCACAGCATAATTGCCACGCCGTAGGGCTCACCTCCCTTACCGATGCTTTGGTTATGCAGCCTGATTTAAAGGTATTATTTACTTTGCAAAACAAAGAACTTTTAAAAATCAAAATTAATGCCTTGATATTGGGAACAGATGAAAATTTGGCATACTATTTTGAATCTGGTAAACAAAAAACGCCTTATGTAAATGCAGGCAGTTTTAAATTTTTTGCCGATGGTGCATTGGGCTCTCGCGGAGCATGGCTGCTTGAACCCTACACCGATGAGCCGGCTACCGGCGGTTTACAACTTTTACCCGAAACTGATTTTGTAAATAAACTGAAAGCTATATACCAACATGGTTTTCAGGTTGCTACCCATGCCATAGGCGATGCCGCCAACCGATTTGTATTGGAGGCTTACCGGAAGGTTTTACCCACCAAAAATGCCCTTCGCTGGCGTTTGGAACATGCACAAATACTGCACCCGAAAGACCTGCCTATCATCGGGCAGTACAACATCATTCCATCTGTTCAACCAATCCATGCCACCTCCGATATGTACTGGGTAAAAAACCGATTGGGCAACAGAATTAACCACGCTTATAACTATAAAACATTGCTACATACCGCAGGTTTGGTAGCATCGGGCAGCGATTTTCCGGTAGAACCCATCAACCCGTTGTTGGGGTTTTATGCCGCCGTTTCGCGCAAAGATGTATCGGGGTTTCCGGAAAACGGATTTCGGGCGCATGAAGCGCTTACACGCATACAAGCGCTTAAAAGCATGACCATTTGGGCGGCTTATGCCTCGTTTGAAGAGCAGGAAAAAGGCAGCATAGAACCGGGTAAAATGGCAGATTTAACCATCTTAGATACCGATTTATTATTGCACAACATTGAGAATGCCCCCAAAGCAAAGGTATTGGGTACTATGGTAAACGGGAGAATGGTTTATAATGCCGGTTTAGATTAACCTTCCTCCGGCGCAAAACATCAGTAACCCGACAAAGTAATGGGGGCATTAGTAAAAAATAAGACAAAAAAACAGCATTTTGTAATTTGGTGCAACGTTTTGTGTTGTTTTATGCTCTACTTTTATACTCACTTGTTCACTTCCATTTAAGTCAACGCACATGAACAAAAAACTACACTTTTTTTGCGCATTTTTCTTGTTTTTAGTTTTTACCGAATTACTGCACCCCAAAAACTGCTACCAAATTTGCAGCGAGCAATTGGTAGAATACTGGTGTCCTAATGCAATACCAACCGAAGAACCAAAAGTGATGCCGCTTGTACCGGAAACTGCCGGTATTTATCGCTACATAGACGGACAGTTGTATGTAAAAGTAAGCAATTACACACAGCCTGCCATCCTATACCGGCAAGGGCAACCCTCCTCTGTTAGCAGATGGCATCAACTGATAGATGCTTATGCCATTACCGCCATTGAACCGGCTTTCCCACGGTTGCCACAAATGCAGCAATACTATCGGGTAAAATTTAACCATGTTCACCTTACTGCCGAGCTGATGCTTGCTATTAGGCGTTTTGCTTATGTTGAGCTGGTAGAGCAAGTACCGCTTCACCGCACTTTTCTTACCCCAAATGACATAGCTGCCAACCAATATAACGTACTCATTACCGAATGTGAACAGGCTTGGGATATTGTAACAGGCAACCCTAATATAGTAATAGGCATGGTGGACGATGCCGTTTTATTGAGCCACGAAGACCTTGCACCCAATATATGGACTAACGCAGGCGAAATACCGGGCAATGGCATAGATGACGATGGTAATGGTTACATTGATGACGTTAATGGCTGGGACGCTGCCGATAACGACAATAACCCCAACCCACCGGCCGGCGCCAACGATAATAGTTTTTCGCACGGTACACACTGTGCAGGTATTGCAGCCGGCGCTACCAACAATGGTTTGGGCATGGCTTCGGTTAGTTACAATGTAAGTTTAATGGCGGTAAAAATTGCTGCCGATGCTACCGAACAACTTACCGGCGCTATGGAGGGCGTTGAATATGCCATTGCCGCCGGAGCTGATGTAATTAGCATGTCGTGGGGAGGCGGCGCTCCTTCTGCCACTGAGCAGGCTGTTTTTACCACAGCCCACAACCTTGGTATTACTTTAGTGGCTGCTGCCGGAAACGACAACACCGACAACCTCATGTATCCGGCTTCCTATCAGTATGTAATCAGTGTGGGCGCTTCAGACGATAATGACCTCAAAGCCGGTTTTTCCAATTATGGCGATAGCATTGACGTAATGGCACCGGGTGTACAAATTTTCAGCAGTGTAGCTACCAACAACTCGGCTTACACCAATTACGACGGCACTTCTATGGCTTGTCCGTTTGTATCGGGCTTAGCTGCGCTGATGCTCTCGCTTGACCCTAATCTTTCGCCCGACCGCATTGAGCAGTGTTTGGAAGAAACTGCCGATAATATAGATGCCCTTAACCCGGGCTTTGAAAACCAATTGGGCGCCGGCAGGGTAAACGCTTTTAGGGCGGTAATGTGTGTACCCAGTGAACCGCTTGCCGCTTTTACTGCCAACTTTACCGGCAATGCCTGTGCCGGGCAGCCAATACAATTTACCGACATGAGTGGCGGTATTGATTTATCGGAGTGGCAATGGTCTTTTCCGGGAGGTACGCCGGCAAGCAGCAACCTCCAAAATCCGGTTGTTACCTATCCTGCCAATGGCGCTTACAATGTTACCCTCATTGTTACCAATTATTTGGGTGTAGATACCATAACCAAACCCATCACCATTGGTCCGCCCACTGCCACCATCGGAAACGATACGCTCATTATAGCAGGTTATCCGGCATATTTAACCATCAACTTTACCGGTATGCCGCCATGGAATGTAACCTACAATAATGGGGCTACCAATATAACGGTAAACAACATTACCCAAAACCCGCTCATTATACCCGTTTTCCCTGCCCAAAATACCAATTATACCATTGTAAGCACTTCTGATGCCGTTTGCAACGGTATTGCACAAGGCAACGCATTTGTTACCGTTGACGGCGCATTAGACGACCCCGACAGCCCTTACTACCTTGTGCAACAAGTATTGCTGGGTGGCGGTTGCCTTAGCGTTTCAAATGTGCAGTACACCGGGCACCCCGATGCACTGGGTTATTTTGAACAAACACCCAACCTTAGCATAGGATTTGCTGAAGGGGTGATGATTACAACGGGTTACAACTCAATAGCCTACGGACCCAATAACGATACAGGAAGTACAGAACCCGGAGGCGGTGTGGGTACACCAGGCGATCCTGATTTAGATGACATATTAGATGGCGGTTCAATTCCTACCGAAAGTTATGATGCGGCTGTTTTAGAGTTTGACTTTGTGCCCTCTACCGACAACATATCATTTCGTTATGTTTTTGGCTCAGAAGAATACCTTGAATTTGTTGGTACCGGTTTTAATGATGTTTTTGCCTTTTTTATCAGCGGTCCCGGCATAGCTGGAGAACAAAATATAGCTTTAATTCCGGGCACTACTATTCCGGTTACTATCAATAATGTAAATGATGTGGACTACCCAGCCTATTACGTAAACACACCTAACAATGCCCCCTATACCCAGTTTGATGGCATTACCACTACCCTAACCGCAACCAAAACAGATTTAATACCCTGCGAAACTTACCATATAAAACTTGCCATTGCCGATGCCGGCGATCGCATTTTAGACTCCGGCGTGTTTTTAGAAGCCAATAGTTTTAGCGATGGTAGCGTTATTGATGTGCAGGCTTTTGGCGCGGTGCCGGGCACTGTGCAAACATACGAAGGGTGCGCATCGGGGCAATTTGTATTCATCAGGCAAGACCTAAGCACCCTAAATCAAGATTATATAATCAACCTTACCATAGCCGGCTCCGCCATTAATGGTGTAGATTATGTAACCATTCCTCCACAGGTAATAATTCCTGCCGGCGATACTACATACACCCTCATTGTTGATGCTTTCAATGATGGCATTACTGAACCCATTGAAACCGTTACCCTTTTCCTTACTGATATTCAGTGCGATTGCACCTTTACCCCGCTGCAAGCCACCCTGCTCATTTTTGACAACCTAACCATAGATGCCGGCAACACAGTGAGCATTTGCCCCGGACAGGGCGCACAGTTGCAGGCATCGGGCGGCAGCAACTATGTATGGTCGCCGGTTACAGGGTTAAGCAATCCCAATATAGCCAACCCTATAGCATCACCCACACAATCTACCTGGTACACCGTACAAGGGGTAGATGCTTACGGTTGTAATGCCCAAGACTCTGTATTGGTTTATGTTTACAATGTGCCCTACCTACCCCCATTTAATCTTGATACAGCAATTTGCAGCGCCGATATTGCTGTTATACCGCTTCAAACCACCAATCCTATTTCTAACTACAATTACCAGTGGATACCGGCTACCGGATTAGACAACCCCAACTCGCCCAATCCTACTGCCACCATTTCAGCAACCACTACTTATACCCTTTTGGTAACTAACCCGCAGGGCTGTGTAACCACGCAAAGCGTAACCATTGAAATAGCCCAATTAAGCGCCGAAGTAACCCTTGAAGATGCCCAAATTTGCCCGGGAGATGAGGCTGCGCTTTCGGCAGGTGATTTTGCTGCTTATGTATGGTCTAACGGCGCAGCCACCCCCACTATTACCGTTACACAAGCAGGCGAATATAGCGTTACCGTTACCGATTTGGTAAATGGCTGTACTGCCGAGGCTACAGCTACCGTATCGCTTTTACTACAACCAGAGCCCCAAATTAGCGGCGACCTGAATTTTGTGAGCGGTCAAACCACCACCCTGTATGCAGGCACAGGTTATGCCGGTTATGAATGGAACACCGGCGCCACCTCTGATTCATTGGTTGTAGGTGAGCCGGGAACTTACTCCGTAACCGTTTTTAATAATGAGGGCTGTAGGGGGGCTGCCACTGCCACTGTAACCGAAACCATTGTAGCGCCGTTTCTTATACCCTCTGCCTTTTCGCCCAATGGAGATGATGTGAACGATGTTTTCCGCATTGTTACCACCAACGTAGAAATTGCCTCCCTAAAACTCCACGTGCGCAACCGCTGGGGCGAAGAGGTCTTTTTCTCCGACCGCCTTACGGAGGGCTGGAACGGCAAGTTCAAAAGTCAAGACTGCGAAATGGGTGTGTATGTTTACTACGGCAGCATTACACTGCCCAATGGCGAGGTAAAGGAGTTTCAGGGCAATGTTACCCTGATAAGGTAGTGGTTAGTGGTTAGTGGTTAGTGGTTAGTGGTTAGATAGTACTTAATAACTCATAACTCCTAACTCATAACTCCTAACTCATAACTCCTAACTCATAACTCATAACTCATAACTTTTCACTTTTATCTGTGTGCTATCGGTTTTTTACAGCCGTCTTATTAACCAACCTACTGCCTTTTGCCGTATTTTTGCAGCAGTCTGCAATCATGAGTTTACACAAAGCCATCGGACTATTCCGATGGCTTTGTTTTTAAAACGTTGTGCTAACATATGAAATTTAAAACCATTATTGAGCCTTTTCGGATAAAAATGGTAGAACCCATAGTAATGAGTTCACCTAAACAGCGCGACAAATTTCTTGCCGAGGCGCATTACAATCCTTTTTTGCTCAAATCGGAACAGGTAATCATTGACCTGCTTACCGATAGTGGCACCTCTGCCATGAGCCAGCGACAGTGGTCGGCTATGATGCTGGGCGATGAGTCTTATGCCGGCGCTCACAGTTGGGAAAAATTTGAACAAACCGTGCATACCCTTACCGGAATGCCGCACATTTTACCTACCCACCAAGGCAGGGCTGCCGAAAGAATCTTGTACTCGTACATTGGTAAAAAGGGAAAGTTTTTTTTTAGCAACACCCATTTTGATACCACCCGCGCCAACATAGAATACAGTGGCGCTACTGCCATAGACCTGCCTACGCCCAAGGCAAAAGACCATGAATCGGACTTTCATTTTAAAGGCAATTTAGATACCAATGCCTTAGAACAATCCATAGCCGCTTATGGCGCTGCCAATGTAGCCGCCGTTATACTTACCATTACCAACAACAGCGGTGGCGGGCAACCCGTAAGCATGGAAAACGCCCGAAACGTATCGGAAATTTGCAAAAAACACAACATTTTGTTTGTGCTGGATTGTTGTCGCATAGCCGAAAACAGTTACTTTATTCACCACTACGAAGAGGGGTATAAAACCAAAACCTACAAAGCCATTGCTCAGGAAATGTTTGCATTGGCAGATGCCGCCATTATGAGCGCCAAAAAAGACGGATTGGTAAATATGGGTGGATTTTTAGCCCTTCGGGACAACAAATTGGCTGACGAATGTATGCAATTGCTCATCATTACCGAAGGTTTTACTACCTACGGCGGCTTATCGGGCAGAGATATGGAGGCAATAGCAGTAGGGTTAGAAGAAGTATTTTCGCCCGATTACCTGCATTATCGCATCAGCTCTACCCAATACCTTGGGCGTAATCTTAAAAAAATGGGTGTGCCGGTGCTTTACCCCATAGGCGGACATGCTGTGTATATAGATGCGGCTTTGCTTTATCCGCATATTCTGCCGCAGGAGTATCCGGGTCAGGCGTTAGTTTGCGAGTTGTATAAAACAGGAGGCGTTAGATGTGTGGAAATAGGCTCAGTAATGTTTGGCAAATATGACACATCGGGCAATTTAATACCCGCCCCCATGGAATTGGTAAGGCTTGCCATACCTCGCCGCGTTTACACCCAATCGCATATTGATTACGTTATTGAAGTTTTTGACCACATTCTTCAAAACCGCCACCAAACCAAAGGTTTGCGCATAACCAAAGAACCTCAATTTTTGCGCCATTTTACCGCCCATTTTGAACCGCTGCCTTAATCAAATAGGCTTATTGTCAAAACCTAACCGTTTTTTAAACCATTCACACACATTACAGGTTTAACATGGCAACCGTTGGGGGTTTTTAATTCCCTGCAAACATTAAAACAGCTATTTTCAACTTAATGGAAACTATCATCATGATTTTGCAGCTCATTTTAGGGCTGTCTTTGTTGGTTTTTGTTCACGAGCTGGGGCATTTTATGGCTGCCAAAGCATTTGGTATGCGCGTGCCCAAGTTTTTTATATTTTTTGATGCTTGGGGCAAAAAAATCTGGAGCAAACAAATTGGCGAAACCGAGTATGGCATAGGCTGGCTACCCTTGGGCGGTTATGTGCAAATATCGGGCATGATTGACGAAACCCAAGATAAATCTGCCCTTATGGGCGAGCCACAACCATGGGAGTTTAGAGCTAAACCCGCCTGGCAGCGCTTTATTGTAATGATTGGTGGCGTAGTAATGAATGTAATAGCCGGTATTTTTATATTTACCCTCTTCCTTTCTGTATATGAAAAAGAATACCTGCCCACAGAGCAGGTAAACAAAGAAGGCATTTACGCCCACGAAGTTGCCCGGAAAATAGGGCTGCAAACCGGCGATAAAATAACTGAAATTAACGGTAAACCTTTTGCCCGATTTAAAGACCTTACAGCTACTAAGGTGATGTTTGGCGCTGATTTAACCGTAAACCGAAACGGGCAAAATAGGGTCATCACCACCCCCGATACCCTTTACCGCCAAATGCGACAGCCATTTGTAAGCCCGATGTACGAAAATGTAGCTATTGCTGAGGTGGCAGGCGGTTCAAATGCTGAAAAAGCCGGACTGCAAAAAGGCGACCGACTTGTTGCCATTGACTCAGTAAAAATAGACCGATTCCTCCAAATTGGTGAAATACTTAAACCCAAAAGCAACGGACAGGTGCAGGTAACGGTAGAGCGAAACGGGCAAAACCTTACCCTCACATCGGGCGTAGATGAAAACGGGCGATTAGGTTTTATTCCCGATATTGTTTTGCCCTACGATTTTGAACCCTATAACTGGGGCAGCGCTTTCCATTACAGTTTTAAAGAAGGTTACGACCTGATAGCCTCCCAAATAGTGGCTTTCCGCCTTATGTTTACCGGCAGACTTAGTGTGAGCGAAAACCTTGCCAGCCCCATTGCTATTGCCCGAATTTATGGCGGCACTTGGGATTGGAAACGCTTTTGGCGCATTACCGGTTTACTCTCCTTTGTACTGGCTTTTATGAACATTTTGCCCATTCCGGCGCTCGACGGCGGGCACATTATGTTTATTGCCATTGAAACCATTACCCGCCGAAAAATAAGCGATGCCGTTTTAGAAAGAGCCCAAATGATAGGCATGGCGCTGCTACTTTGCTTAATGGTGTACGCATTTGGAAACGATATTTTCAAAATTTTCACCGGCAAGTTTTAATGATACCAAAAAAGCTGCTATTAACCGCTTTGATTTGGCTGTGGCTTGGGGTTTCTTTTACCGGTTTTGCCCAACAAACCGAAAACTATAAAAGGGTTAAAATTTACACCAACCAAGCAGGAATTGAACAACTAAACCGCTTGGGTTTACCCTTAGACCACATAGAACACAAACCCGGCGCTTGGGTTATTGGTGAGTTTTCTGCCTCCGAACTTGAACTAATCAATACAATGGGCTACGTGTATGACGTGCTCATACCCGATATGAGCGCCTACTACCAAGCCCAAAACAAAACGCCCAAAATACACGCTAAACAAGGCGTTTCGGTAAACAATTGTACCCCGCAAGTATCGGATTACGCCACACCACAGGGTTTTAACTTAGGCAGCATGGGCGGTTTTTACACATACACCCAAATGCTGGCTCACCTCGATACTATGTTTAGTCGATTTCCCAGCCTTATTTCGGCAAAACAACCTATTGAGGGCTTTACCACCGCCGAGGGCAACCAACTACAATGGGTAAAAATATCGGATAACCCGCAAACCGATGAGCCCGATGAGCCGCAAATACTGTTCAACTCCCTGCACCACGCCCGTGAACCTGTTTCGCTTTCGCAGCTCATATTTTTCATGTATTACCTCCTCGAAAATTATGAAACCGACCCCAATATACAATATCTGGTAAATAATACCGAAATTTACTTTATCCCCTGCGTAAACCCCGATGGCTACCTGTGGAACGAGTTTACCAACCCCAACGGCGGAGGCATGTGGCGCAAAAACCGCAACCCAAATTTTGATGGCACTTTTGGCGTTGACCCCAACCGAAATTACGGCTTTATGTGGGGAATTGACGATTCAGGCTCCTCACCATCAACCAACAGTGGTACCTACCGCGGACCAGCCCCTTTCTCTGAACCCGAAATTCAGGCGGTAAAGGCATTTTGCGAGCAAAAACAACTGCAAATGGCTTTTAACAACCACTCACACGGTAATTTGCTCCTTTACCCATGGGGCTATCAACCCAACTCCGAAACCCCCGATTCTACCTTGTTCAGAGCCTTTGCTCAGGAGCTTATCTTAGAAAACAGTTTTCGTGCCGGCACAGCCATTCAAACAGTAGGCTACCTTGCCAATGGCAGTTCAGACGACTGGATGTATGGCGAGCAAGAAACCAAAAACAAAATATACTCCTTTACCCCCGAAATAGGCAACTCTTTTGTAGATGGTTTTTGGCCCTCTGACCAACGCATCGTACCGCTTTGCAAGAGCATGATGTGGCATAATCTTACTGCCCTGCGCTTGTTGCACAACTACGCCATTGTAACAGATATTTCGCCCCAGTTTTACACAACACTCACCCCCCAAATACCCATACAAATACAGCGCATAGGGCTATCCCAAGGCACTTTTACCCTAACCGTTGAACCGCTAACGCCTAACATCAGCGCTTATCCTGCCGCTGCTGCGGAAATAAGCAGTTTACAACTTGAAGAAACGGTTATTTTGCCGCTTGTTTTTGAGCTGAACGCTACTACCGGCATAGGCGAACCGTTTTCTTTTAACCTTCACCTTAGCAACGGGCAGGGTTATGTACTTACCCAAACCATTACCAAATTCACAGGGCAACCCACACCGGTTTTTTCTACCAATTGTGCCGATTTAACCATTTGGCAAACCAACCCTGCGCCCAATGCTTGGGGCATTTCTAATGCCGAATTTGTTTCAGAACCAAGTAGTATTACCGATTCGCCAGACGGTGACTACACAGCCAATGCCTACACTGAACTAAACCTCCTCAACCCCATAGATTTAGCCGGTTACACTTATGCCCAACTACGTTTTTGGGCTAAATGGAACATAGAAAAAGACTACGATTTTGTGCAAGTGCAAGCCATTACACCCAATGGAACAGCTACCCCCCTTTGTGGAAAATTTACCAAACCGGGTACCCCCTACCAATTAGCAAACGAACCCCTTTACGATGGCTATCAACCAAACTGGGTATTGGAAACCATAAACCTTACACCCTTTATAGGAGAAACTATTACACTCCGTTTTGTTTTGCATTCAGATGAATATATTAGCGAAGATGGATTTTATTTTGACGATTTAATAGTTGAAACGCTTACCTACCAACCGGCCGATACCACTACTACCGCCTTTTTTGCCACGCCCAATGAGCCGGTTGATATGCCACTGCTGATGCCTTGCCATCCCAACCCCGCCATTAGCACAGTAATAATACCCTACTACCTGCCCCAAAGCCACGCCCATTCAAACCTCCAACTCATAGTTACCAATGCAATAGGTAAACAAATACACACCCAAACTCTGCCGCCCACCGGTGGTGCGGGAAGTATAGAGCTGCCACTGCATTACTGGCAGCCGGGTTTATATTTCTACTATCTGCATGGAAACTCAACCAAAACACCTACCCGAAAACTGATGGTATGTGGAAGTACTGCAAAGTAACCAATAAACAAAACGCTGGCATTTTTACACTAATGTTGAACTCGCATTTTTTACGCATACATGTGTGTAGCCACAATGTTTAGTACAATTACCCTATTTAGCAACAAAATCGCCAATAAACAGTTAATTTTGTGCTTTATTGGGTAATATGCCGCTTTACCCACTTTCCTCGTCATTTCAACACTCATGCACACATGCTGCACAGCGCAACATCGGAAAAAACACTGAGTACCCGTTTTTTCTTACGGCTACTATTATTAAGTTTGGTATGCCTATCGGGTAGTTTGAACTATTGGGCGCTTGCCCAAAATCAACCTTGCCCAAACGATGCCCTGCACACACATTGGCTGGCTACTAACCCGGGTTATGCCGCCAAATTTACCCAGCAAAACGAAATCATTGCCGCCGGTATCCAAAAATTATGGGAAAACCGCACCTCCGGCGAAATCAATAAATCAGGCACCGGCGCTAAAGTCTATACCATACCGGTAGTAGTACACATTATGCACCACCCCGATAGCGTGATTGGTAAAGGCACTAACCCCGCTGATGCAGCCATCATCACCGCTATCAATCACCTTAATGAGTCATTTAAAAATGCTGCAATTTATGACCCCACATCGGGCGAAGATATTGATATTGAATTTTGCTTAGCAACCACTAACCCCTGGGGCAATGCCACCAACGGCATTACCCGATACGGCTCATTAGCTTTTACCTACCTCGATTTTCCGGTAAATGACAGCATTATGAAATTTGTTACCGGCTGGGACCGTACCCGATATTTCAATATCTGGACAACTTACTCCATTGCCGATGTACAAAGCAATATATACAACTATGCCGGCTATGCACCTCCTGCACCTTGGCACGGCACTAACAGAGATGGCGTGGTGGTAAGACAGGATTTTATGGGCACCAGTTTTGACAACTCAAAAGTACTCATTCATGAAGTAGGGCATTACCTTAATCTGTTCCATACCTTTTACGGTGGTTGCACTAATTTTGACTGCCGCTTTAACGGTGATTATGTATGCGATACCCCGCCCGATGCGCTCTCCAATGGTTCGTTTTGCAACCCAATAAACAGTTGCACTACCGATGCCAACGATGTAAACAGTAGAAACCCATTCCGACCCGTAGGTTTAGGCGGTTTGGGCGACCAGAACGACCAAATAGAAAACTACATGGATTATGGCAACCGGTTTTGCCAAACCGTTTTTACCCTTGGTCAAAAAGACCGGATGCGTATTTCGCTTACTGCCATAAGAGGTAGCCTGTTGGAGTCTAACGGCTGCCGAACCAACTATGCCAAAGATGTAGGAATTACCGCCATTGTTTTGCCCGGCAATTTTAGCTGCAACGGGCAAGCTACCGTTACCCTTAAAAACTTTGGCTCTACCTTAGTAAACTCGGCACGCATTAACTACTCCGTAAACGGTAACCTATATCTTTACACATGGACGGGTACACTACAACCGGGTAAAGAGGTAAATGTACTCATAGATGCCGGGCTAACACTTGCCAATGGCGCTTACACCTTTACCGCCTACACTACACTGCCCGATATGGCAGCCGACCAAAACCCTTTTAACGATAGTATTTCGCGCACTTTTTATCGGGTAGGAGAAAACAGTTTGCCTTTTACCGAAAATTTTGAATCGGCAGCTAATATAAATTCCCGATGGCTCATTGTTAATCCCGATAACAGCGCTACCTGGCAGCAAACCGCTGTAAGTGGCTGTACTGCCAATGCTACCAAAGCCATGCGTATAGATAACCGCACCTATACTGCTTTGGGTCAGCCCGATTACCTTTATACTGCCCTAAACTTATTTAATTACGCTACCGCCAACCTTACCTTTGATGTATCATACGCCATGTTCTCTGGTAATCCAAGCGACCAACTTAGGGTAGTAGCTTCTACTGACTGTGGTAAAACTTTTACCACTTTGTTTTCCCGACAAGGGCAGGAACTGGCTACCTCACCTCCGGTAACCACGCCTTGGCAGCCGGCTGCCTGCGGTTTTTGGCAAACACACAGCATCAACCTCTCTGAGTTTAGCGGGCAAAGTATTATCATCGGGTTTGTAAATAAATGCTTAAATGGTAATCGCATTTACATAGACAACGTAAACATCACCGGCACCGAAGATGTCTTGTGTTTTCCGCCTGCCGGTTTATCGGCAGGTAACATCAGTTACACCTCTGCCACACTTAACTGGACTGCCACCCAACCCGGCGCTACTTTTAACATAAAATATCGCCCGGTAGGTACAGAGGCATGGAGCAACCAGTATTTTTACCAAACCGGCACCTCTTTAAACATTAGCCAACTCAGTGTAGGCACCACTTACGAGGTGTTTTTGCAAAATGCCTGCTCTAACGGCTACAACAGCAATAATATCAGCACAACTTTTACCACCACCTATACCTCTTGCCCGCCACCCATAGAGCTAACTGTAGCCAACATAGAAAAATACAGCGCAACTATTAACTGGGAACCAAGCGATAACGCATCGGCATACTTGGTTTATTATGCACCTGTTTCCAGCCCTGCTGCCGAAACCATGCTGGTTACTTACACCAACAGCATAGAAATTTCGGGCTTAAATCTTAATGTAGCATACACCGCAAAAGTTAAAACAGTATGTAGCGGCGGCACAACCAGCCCCATTTTTAGCCCCAGCATTAACTTTACCACTGCCGCCAGTTGTATGCCGCCAAACGGTGTAGTGGTGTCTGAAGCTACCGCTAACTGTGCCCAAGTAATTTGGGAGCAGGAAGATGATGCCTTGTCTTACAGAGTAGAACATCGTCCTTATGGCAGCTCTACATGGGGCAGTGGCACATTTGTAAGTAGTTTGTTTTACAATATACCCGCCTTAACGCCTGCATCGTTATATGAGGTAAGGGTGCGTAGTACGTGTATTGGTGGCGTAAACAGCAATTACAGCTATACAGTACTTATGCAAACTGCTCCCGTTTGCGCCATACCCGCGGGTTTAACCGTAATAGGCGAAACTGAAACCAGCGCTACACTGGTATGGAATCAACAGGCTCAGGCTGATAAGTACAATGTGCGCTACCGTTTACTGGGCAGCAGTACCTGGGTAAATATGGTTAGCTCGGTTAGCTATTTGCAAATTACCGGTTTAAACCCCTGTACCAATTACGAATTTCAGGTACAGTCTTCCTGCGGCATATTGTCGTCGGTTTGCACCGATGACTCTGATTACAGCAGCTTGTATGGGTTTAGTACTTTTTGTGCGGGTTACTGCCCATCATCGGGTTCTAATGCCAATAACCTGTGGATTGAAGAGGTAAACATAGATGCGTTTACCTACACCAGTGGCAATAACGGCGGGTACAGCTCCTACAATCTGCAGCCTATTATACTTGCACAAGACCTCAAAATACCTATTCAACTTACCGAAGGTACGCCGCGCAAACTTGCTAATACTTACTGGAAAATTTGGATAGACCTGAACCAAAATTATGAGTTTGACCCTACCGAGCTGGTCTTTTCTGCTCTTAACCCCGCCAATTCATCGATATTCAGTACCAATCCGCTCAAGGTATCGGGATTTATTAAAATTCCCGATACAACGCTTACCGGTATCACCCGTATGCGCATTGCCCTGAGCAACAGCGACAATGTATTGCCCTGCGAGGTATTTGACGTGGGCGAGGTAGAAGATTTTGCGGCAGAAATTACTCCGGGCGGTGGCAAATCTGATGGCGCTGTGCCACAATTGCTCCTATACCCCAATCCTGCCACCAATAACGTATTCATAAACCTGCAAATGCCCGATGCCACACAGCCAGTGCAGATTTGCCTCTACAACCTACTGGGCGAATTGGCTCTACCACCTATTACCCTTGTAGAACCTAATTTTATGCTCAACACCCAATCCCTGCCACCGGGTTTGTACCGATGTGTGCTAATGCAAAACAACCTGCCGGTTGTAGTGCAAAAATTAGCCATTGTGCATTAGGTGTTTGGGTAAATTGCGGGGTCTTTACCCATTTACTAACTGCTAAAATCCTTACAAAATTGCCTACCCTTATTATAGCCGAAGCCGGCGTTAACCACAACGGCAGTATAGAACTTGCACAACAGTTAATAGAAGTAGCGGCAAATGCAGGCGCTGATTTTGTAAAGTTCCAAACTTTTAAGACCGAAAAAATCATCAGCCAAAAAGCTCCCAAAGCAGATTACCAAACCCACAATACAGGTAATGCTGCCGAAACGCAGTTTGAAATGGTAAAACGTTTAGAACTTGATGAAGTTGCACACCACCGGTTAATTGAACACTGCAAAAAAACAGGCATCGGTTTTTTATCAACAGCTTTTGACATGGAAAGCATTGACCTGCTGACTGATTTGGGGCAAACATTGTTTAAAATTCCCTCGGGCGAAATTACCAATCTTCCGTACCTCCAAAAAATAGCCGCTACTGCCCAACAGGTTATTCTTTCTACCGGCATGGCAACATTGCAGGAGGTAGAAACCGCTTTGCGTGTTTTATACAAGGGTTTACAACCACAGCAAATTACCGTACTGCACTGCAATACAGAATACCCTACGCCCTACAGCGATGTAAACCTGCGTGCCATGCTTACTATGCAGCAAACCTTTGGGGTGCAGGTGGGATATTCAGACCATACATTGGGCATAGAAGTACCCATTGCTGCCGTAGCTTTGGGGGCGGTATGTATAGAAAAACACTTTACCCTAAGCCGCCAGCTTCCCGGTCCTGACCATAGAGCCTCCTTAGAGCCCAATGAACTAAAAGCTATGATAACGGCTATAAGGAACGTAGAGCAGGCATTGGGTAATGGAATTAAACGCCCCAGCCCATCTGAATTTAAAAACAGAGCCATTGCCCGAAAAAGTATTCACCTTGCCACAGCCCTGCCCAAAGGGCATTTGCTCACCTTTGCCGATTTGGAAATGAAACGACCGGGCACCGGCATATCGCCCATGATGTTACATGCCGTAGTAGGAAAACGCATTACCACTAACCTGCCGGCAGAACACCTCCTTACATGGGACGATTTGGCTGAAAAAGGGTAATTGCCCTGCCTATTAGCTAAACAAAAATTCTACGTCAGATTTATTGAGATTTTTAATAAAACCTTTGTCAGTACTGATTAAATCAGCAGCAAGGGTTTTCTTTTTCTGCTGTAGAGAAAGGATTTTTTCTTCTACCGAATCTTTGCAAATCATTTTGTAGGCAAATACATGATTGGTTTGCCCTATGCGATGCGTTCGGTCAATGGCTTGCTGCTCTACTGCGGGGTTCCACCAGGGGTCAACTAAAAATACGTAATCGGCGGCGGTAAGGTTTAAGCCGGTTCCGCCTGCTTTAAGACTAACCAAAAAAACCCTGCACGCCTTTTCGGTTTGAAAAGTGCGTACAGCCACCTCTCTCTCTGCCGGACTGGTGGAGCCGTCTAAATAGGCATATTGTATGTTGTCCTTGTGAAGTTTGTCTTTGATAAGCGCCAACATGCCCAAAAATTGTGAAAAAACCAGTACTTTGTGGTTGCCTACACGCTCGGTAATATGCTCCATGAGCTGGTCAAGTTTAATGGAGTCATTGCCATAATCTTCGGCATCTTTGAGCAGCGCCGGAGAGTTGCAAATCTGCCGCAGTTTCATGAGCCCTTCCAGAATATAAAAACCGGCGCGGGTCATACCTTCGGAGTTAATTTTTTCTATAATTTTAAACCGATACTCGTCTCTAAAGGCTTCGTAAACTCTGCGTTGTTGTGCACCCATTTGGCAAAATAGAATTGTTTCTGTTTTATCGGGCAAATCTTGTGCTACTATTTCCTTGGTTCGGCGCAGCACAAAGGGAAAAACTAATTTTTTAAGTTCTTCCACGCGGTCGGGGTCATTATGTTTATCAATGGGGTTGGCAAACTGATTTTTAAAAAAATCCATAGACCCCAGCATACCCGGGTTAAGAAAATTGAGTTGTGCGTAAAGGTCAAAAGTGTTGTTTTCAATGGGTGTACCGGTCATAGCAAGGCGGTTGAAAGCCTTGAGTAATCTTACGGCTTTATATCGCTTAGTTTCGGGGTTTTTTATGGCTTGTGATTCGTCTAAAATCAGGTAATAAAAACTTCGTTTTGAAAAAATATCAATATCGGAGGCAAGTGTGCCATAAGTAGTAATAACTATATCGTATTTATTAAATTCGTTTATATTTATTTTGAATCGTTCATTGCCATGATAACGCAAGATGGATAAATTGGGGCAAAATTTATCTACTTCGGCTTCCCAGTTAAAGATAAGGGAAGTAGGCACTACCACTAAATTGGCAATTTGGGGTTTATCTTTTAATTTCACAAACTGCAAAAAGGTTAGGATTTGGAGGGTTTTACCCAACCCCATATCATCGGCAAGGCAACCGCCCCATTTAAACTCGTGCAAAAAGTTGAGCCAGTTTAAGCCCGATTTTTGGTAAGGTCGCAGTTGGGCTTGTATTTGAGCAGGCACTGAGGTTTGTTCAATAGTGTTAAAACTGCGGAGTTTGTTTCTTTTTTCCATCAGTTCTTGTAATACTTCGGCTTCATCTATGTCATCATATAATTTGTCCAGTAGGGCTAACCACACGCAAAATGCCTCCGTGTTTACCGGCTAAGTAATCTTCAGCCCAAGCTTCAATACCATCTTGCCCGATACGTTCACTTCCGTTATATCCTCTGCGTCTATAATCATCATATTGTTCGGCAGAGATTGGGAGTGTATAACCAACAACTTGTGGAGCAAGCCCACTTTGTGCATAANNTTCGGCTTCATCTATGTCATCATAAAGCTGGTCAATAACCGAAAAATGAAACTTAGATATTTGCAGCCCGTTTTTACCCTTTACTTCGCCCATTTTAAAAAGCGAGGCATATTTTTTTAGCCATTCTTCGGGGAGCAAACCTATTGAGCCATCGCTC
>DDVC01000145.1:418-22144 GCA_002345145.1 Bacteroidetes bacterium UBA2322 | reverse complement strand
AGGCTTTGAATGCCGCAGGCATCGCTGCTGCCGTTGTTTACCGCTGCTGCTGTGGTAGTGCCGTTGCCGGTGGCATTTAACTGCACCGTTACGTTTTGGCAAATTGCTACGGGCTGCACGTTGTCTTGTACCGTTACAGTGGCGGTACACTGGTTTTGGTTGCCGTTTACATCGATTGCCGTAATGGTTACGTTATTGGTTCCTACGTTGCTACAGGTAAAGGTCATCGGGTTTGAAACTACACTGGCTATGCCACAGGCATCGTTACTGCCCGTATAAACATCAGAAAGCAAAATGCCTCCATTGCCAAATGCGTCTAACTGTACGGTTGTATTTTGGCAGTTCACCACCGGTTGTACATTATCCTCCACGGTTACGGTGGCATTACACTGGTTTTGGTTGCCGTTTACATCTGTTACGGTTAGTGTTACGGTGTTGCTGCCTACATTGCTGCAATCAAAATCGGTTTTGCTGAGTTGCAGGCTTTGAATACCGCAGGCATCACTGCTGCCGTTGTTCACCGCTGCTGCTGTGGTAGTGCCGTTGCCGGTGGCATCTAACTGCACGGTTACGTTTTGGCAGAGGGCGGCGGGTGGTTGGTTATCGGTAATCACCACCGTTTGCTGACAGGTATCTGTATGGTTACAATCATCGGCAGCCGTCCACGTAATGGTGGTTGTACCCACCGGATAGGTTGCGGTAAGCGGTTCATTATCGCTGCGTACACCAACTACGGAGGCTACGGTGCAGTTATCGGTAGCAGTAGCATTGGTTATGCTTACTGTTGCATAGCAGAAACCGGCATCGGTAAACTGTGGTATATTTGTGGGGCAGGTAATAACCGGGTCATCGGTATCATTTACCGTGAAAGTATAAGTCCAGTCATGTTCAACTCCCGCACAGTCGGCATAAGTCCATGTGTAGCTGATGGTGCCACTACAACCGTCAAAAGTATCGGTACCGGCTTTGTTTTGTTCGGGTGTGCCGGGCGTAAGAATTTCGCCGCAATCAGCGGTTACGGTAGGCAGGGTAACAGCGGCGGCAGTGGCTGCTGTGGGGCAACTAACTGTGCTGCTGCCGTTGGCAGGTAAGGTAAAATCATTCCGAATAACGAGGTAGGTAAACTGCCACTCATGTTGGTAGCCCACACAATCGGTATAAAGATAAGTATAAGTGCGGGTACCATCACATTCGGGAATTTCAGTGATGTCTATCAAATCGGGGGTTAGCAAGTTGCCACAGAAGTCGGTAACATTGGGCAGTGCAGGCGGTGTATTGGTAACATCGGGGCAGGCTACTTGCAATTCTCCGGCATCGGGCACTTCAAAATCCTGATTGTCAATAAAGTAGTAAAAATACCATTCGGCTTGGTTGCCCGCACAATCGGTATAAGTAAAGGTGTACATTCTATACCCGTCACAGGTGGGTTTGGGTTCTGCGGTAATTACCGGTGTAAGCTCATTACCACAGTTGTCAAACACGTCGGGCGGGGTGGGCTCTACATCTGTTTCATCGGGACACGAGACAAAACCTTCGCCCGGGTCGTCCCATATAATAAATGGTTCGTACTCAATGGTGTAGGTATAAGTCCAGTAGTTTGTATTACTTGCTGCATCGGTATAACTGTATGTGTAAACCCGTGTTCCTGCGCAGGTAATGAGGTTAGGGGTATCGGTGTAACCAACCAAAACGCCGTTTATTGCGCCGCTGCAATTATCCGTGGCAGCAGGTACGCTTGTTGGGGGGGTAGCGGCATCTAAACAAGCTACTACAGTACTACCGTTTGTGCCGTTTACCACCGGCGCTTCGTTATCGGTTACGGTTACGGTGAAACTGCACTCGGCTGTATTATTGTAGTCATCAGTTGCTTTAAAAGTATTGGCAGTAGTACCTACGGTAAACTGTGTGCCCGAAGCTAAACCGCCGGTTTGCTGTATGCTTGCACTGCCGCAGTTGTCGGTAGCGGTGGGTGTGGCATAGGTTACGGTGGTTCGGCACAAGCCCGGGCTGTTGGTTACGGTTATATTGCCGGGGCAGGTAATTACCGGCGGCGTTATGTCTTCTACGGTAATGGTAACCAATACACAGGTGGTATTACCGCAGCCTTCGTTGTAGTAGCTTACATAATAGGTGGTGGTAGCAGAAGGGGGCGCTATGCTGATGCTTGTACCGGTGGCTATGGGCGCTCCGGCTCCACAACCACCCTCATACCAATTGGCTACTGCGCCCGAATTGAGAGCGCCACCTGTTGCAGCCAGTGTAATGTTTTCGGTATGGTTGGGGCAAATGGTGAGGGCGCTCTGTCCGTTGGCTGTAGCTGCGGTGGGCGCTACGGCGGCTTGGTTTACCGCTATGGTAACAGTATTTACCAACTGCGCCGAACAGCCAAAGGGCGATGCTGTGGTTGCCAATATATTAAAGGTATGCGGCGAACCGGCTGCCATAAGTTCCGATGCCGGAACACTAATGGTTCGGGCAGCGCCATTGCCCAGAACACTTGCGCCCGATACAGCGCTGTTATCTGCACGGCGCAACTGGTAGGTTACCCCCGATTGCGAAGAGCTGATGGTAACTGTAGCTCCCAACCCGCTGCAAACTACCGAAGGCGTAGCAGTAAGCGTGTAGTTGGTTAGCGGCAAAGCGCCAACGTTTACGGTGGTAGTTTGGGGAGTAGCGGTAGTACAGCCGTTTGCGGTGGCGGTAATGCTGAACTGCGTGGACTGGTTGGTAGCGCCGGTATTGGTGAGGGTTTGGGTAATAGCGCCGGTAATGCCTGTTGCCGAGTTAGCGCCGGTTACGTTGCCGGTATTGTCGCGCGTCCAGCTAAAGGTGGCTCCCGATACATTGGAACTCAGCCCTATGTTAGCGCTGCCGCCGGTGCATATATTGGGGGCATTGTTGGTAGCCGTTACGGTGGGTATAGGATTAACGGTAACCGTTGCAGAAGCAGCCGACCCGCTGCAACCGTTGGCTTTGGGGGTAACGGTAAACCAGGTAACTTGCGGCGCATTGGTGGTATTGACCAATGTAACCGCTATACTGCCGGTAATGCCCGTTGCCGAGTTGGTACCGGTTATGTTGGTGGTATTGGTGCGCGTCCAGTCGAATGTGGTGCCGGGCACATTATTGGGCGCTGAACTCAGTACAATATCGGTAATGCCGCCCGAACAGAAGGAGGGTGTGTTGCCGGTGATATTTACCGTAGGAGTGGGGTGTACCGTTACGGTAGTGGTAAACGGGGCGCCGCTGCATGTAGTAGCGCCCGATACGTTTTGCGGGGTAACGGTAACGGTATAAACTGTGCCGGCTGTGCCACCCGATATGCTGATAGAGTTTGTGGTGGAAGCGCCCGATAAAGCGCCGGGTAACGACCATACATAACCGGTTACATTGCTTACACCCGATACAATGAGTGTACCCGAACCGCCCGGGCAGTAGGCTAAACTGTTGATGCTGCCGCCACTTGGGTTGGGCAGTACATTTACTGACACCGTGCCGGTGAGTTGCCGTACACAACCGGTAGCCGTAACCGTTGCCAATATGTTAAACGTGGTATTTACGCTTAGGTTGCCGGTGGGCAGGGTAATGGTAGCGCCTGTACCCGATACTGCCGTGCCTACATTACTGTTATCGGCATTGTTGCGGAGCTGGTATGTAACGCCCGATTGGGAGTTGGTTAGCTGTATATTGGCGCTCGTACCCACACAAATAAGGTTGCTTGCAGCGCTGAATGTTTTGTCATCGGGCAAGGGGTTAACGGTGATGCTAACGCTGCCGGTCATGGTGCGCTCGCAGCCCGATGTTTGGTTATTGGCAACTACGGTATAAACCCCGGCAAGGGTTTGCACCGGCGAAAAGTTAAATGCCGAGCCATTGCCTACAAAACCTATGCCGGTGGGCGAGCCGCCTCTGTATAACTCATAATACACGCCGGTTTGTGAGCCGCTTAGCCCAATGGGTAGCCCCGCTCCGCCACTGCAATAACTGCCTCCTCCTGTAACGGTAAACAACGCAGGCAGTGGGTTTATGGTGAGGGTAATGGTAAAATCAGCGCCTACACAATTGGATGGCGCCGGACCGGTGGGGCGAATGGTAAAGGTAATGCTTTGGTTAGTGGTGGCAGCGTTGGTAAACGTGCCGGTAAGGTTAGCGCCGCTGATGCTGCCTGTGCCGCTTATATTGGGGTTTGCCGATTGGCTGATGATGCTGAATAGGGTACCGCTTACACTGTTGGCAGTAGTTAGCGGGTAACTGAGCGGCGTGCCGCTACATTCCGAAATGCTTGCCGATACGCCCACCGGTACGGGATTTCCGGTAACGGTTTCCTCGTAAATGCCCGATGCATCGCACCCGCGGGCATCGTCGGCAGCTATGCGCACCCGCACGGTATTAGCACCCGATGCGGAGGTAAAGGAAGGCGCTGTGCCCGAAAATCCGCTGTAAGACTGATTGGCATTGGTGTAATCCCACTGGTAAACATAGGGAGTAATGCCGCCTGTGGCTCCCGATGCGCCGGTAGCAGTGATGGTAGTACCCACGCATACCACCTGTGCATTGCTAAACGTAATATCGGTGGGGGTGGTGGGGTCATTGTTTACGGAAATGGTAGCAAAAGCCGGTATAGACCAACCGCAGCATTGTTCTTGTACGCTAAACCGCACCGTATAAGCACCCGATGAAGTAAACGGTCCAAAAGTTGCCGATTGGGTAGAAGCGGTAAACACCGGAACGCCCGATGCTTGTGTGCCGCTGAATACTTCCCATAAAAACGCTACGTTGGTTTGCCCGTAGCTGTTTTCGGTAAAAGTAGCATCTACTGAGCCGCCTACGCAAATGGTACTGTAATTGAGGCTAACGGCAGGTTGGTTTCGAGTGGTACTGCTTATGCGCAGGTAGTTTTCATAAGTGCCGCCATTGGCAGTAATACTATACACCGCACTTGCCGAAGTGGTAAAAACACTTACCGGCGATGATGCTGTGGTAAAATTAGTGGTTGAACCGGTAAGGTTGTTTACAAAACTTAAACCCGATGGCAGCGACCAAGAACCCGCCCCCTTGGTCATTTGAATGACCGAATTGCGGCAGGCACGAGCATTGTTGTACTGTATGGTTACAGTGGTGGGGTTGGGTATAGAAGTAGATGGATTAGTAGCTCCTGTGCCAACGGTGTACATGTTATTAGCTACCCCGGAAGCACCTATTTGGCCTGTACCACCTTTTGCGCCGTTGCCACCACCACCGCCATCACCGGCATTTCCACGTTCACTGGAACAGTCAGCAGGACCATTCCCGCCACCACCGCCTGCGCCTCCGTTACCACCTGCACCACCTGCACCACCTGAGCCGGCAGTACCCGTAGCGGCTATGCTGTTACTGATGTTTGCACCGGTACTGGAGTTGTTTCTGTATATGCCAAAAGAGCTGCCGCCTCCCCAGCCGCCAAAACCACCCTGACCACCGCCGCCGCCTTGTCCGCCACCACCGCCGGCATTACCTCCATTACTTAAGCAGGAAATAAAGGAGCCATTCTGCCCCCTACTTGCACCGCCGCCGCCGCCGCCGCCGCCTGAGTTTCCATGTCCACCTTGTGCACCTTGTGCACTGGGAGTGTAGTAAGAAGCAAATGAGTGTGTAGCGCTTGCAGTACCACCATTAATGCCCGATGTGCTAACAGTAGTAGTTGTAAAACCACCACCAACACCACCATTGCCTCCGGTTGAATTTGTGCCACAATTGCCTCCTCCATTGGTTCCAGCAAGACCCGCAGTGCCGCCTGAACTACCAACACCACCTGTACCGGCTATGCCCGGATTGGTTGTGCCTCCGCCACTTGTTGAATTTCCACCGTTACCACCTGCACCGCCATTATTACCCCACGCATTAGAAGCGCCCGAACCGCCGGAACCACCGGTTTTAGCGCCGTCATTACAACTTGCAGATTGACCGTTACTTCCGCCATTACCAGTGTGCCCTGCTGCTCCACTGCTACCACTCAACCCTGCGCTTGCCGCACCCGGATTTATTTGGCAGCGAATGATATTGTAATTGGAGGCATTGTTTAACCAAACTCCATAGTTAGAACGACCTCTTCCCGATGAAACCTGCCCTGTGGCATTAGCCGTAGTAATGGTAAGGTCTTGCAAAGTCCAGCCCGATGTGCCATTGGCTTTAAAGCCCACTACATGCCCAATGTTGCTGTCAATGTCTTCAGAGCCGCTACAACTAACCGTAGTGGTTACGGCAGAGTTTTTAATCCAGTTGCCGCCACTAACTTGGTAGCCCCCTTCAATAATCACATTGTTGGGTATGCTTACAATAGCTGTTTGGTTGATGGTGCCACTTGCTACGCGTATGTAATTGCGGCCTCCCAACTGGCTGATGGCATAACTAATGGTGGCATACGGGTTGTTGGGACCGCCTGCGGTGGTTACATCGGAGCCGGTTGGGGCTACATAAGCAAAATCGCAGTTGGGTGCGCCTACATTTACCACACAAGTGCGGGTAGAAGCCGTACAGCCACTGTAATTATAGGTAACACTAATGGTATAAGCTCCGGCGGTGGTGGGGGCAGTCCAGGTAAAACCGGTACCACTGCCCGATGTAGGACTTCCGCCCGATGCTGCCCATGTATAAGAGGTTACGTTTACCGCCGCTCCTGCATTGGGCGACTGCAATGTGCCAAAGGTTACTGTTTGCCCGGGCAGTACTGTGCCGCCACACACTCCACTTTGTATAGCCGGCGCTACATCGCCCGCACCATAGGTCCAACCGGATTGGTTGGTGTAACTTCCCGTAGTGGGGAAGGCATAAGTAACCGTATAAACCGGCGAAACAGCCGTGTAGCTGCCAAAATCTGACCCGCAGTTGGAGGTAGCCAACAGGCGGTAGTATCGGGTACCCGATATTTGACCGGGGGTAAAGGTAAGGGTGGTAAGGCTGGTATTGGCGCTGCCATTAAGCGTACCGGGTACATCAGCCCACGGACCCGAGGGAGTATTGGAGATTTGCCACTTATACCATCGGGCTAAAGGCCGACCATTGCCATCTGTATTGGTATTTATACTAAGGTTGGCAGGCGCAGCGCCTTGGCAACGCATTTGGTTGGTATTGGCAGCACTCGATAAAGCAGGGGTTGCGTCATAGCGCCAGTAAATACTCCATTCAACACCATAGGTGCCTATGTCGCAGGTACGGTAATCATCGGGAAAATAATTCCATTGGCAAGGTGTAAGGGAGGAAGCGGTTACCGAGCGCACGGTGCTGTATCCGCCGCATACGTTATCATCTCCACCACACAAAAAGCTATCCGATTCGCTGCCGTTTATTTGCATATTAACAACCGTGCCGTATCCCACCGGTGTAGGGTTGTACCAACCATAGTTGGTTAATCCCTGCCAACCGCAACTGATGTCATCTCTATCAACGTTCCAATCATAATTGACACTGTTAATGACCAGTCGGTTGCGCCAACGCGGGTCTGAATTAGAATTACAATCGCCACAGCCCGGTTCATTATAATAAATGTCATCTCCGTCCACTTCCAGAATGATGTTTTGTGCCATGATGGTATGGGTGGCAGCCAGTAGGAGTAGAGCAAATAGTATGCGTAGATATTGTTTCATGTCAATTTTTTTAGCAGTTAAAGGTTGCCGGTTTGTGCAAGCGGCTGTAAGCAGCGGTTGGGGTTAGGGTATTAATGAAGGTTGTCGGTAGTGTTAAAAATGCGCAAATGGGGCATGGTGTGTTGCAACTGTTGCAAATAGACATCGGGCAGTTGGGTATTCCAGCAGCTCAGTATTTGCAAGTTGGGCAGTAGCTGAGGTTGGAGGGGCAATTGTGGCATCGGGTTATCAAAAACACCCAAGTAACCCAGCAGGGGCAGGTTGTTTACCGCATCGGGCATTTGGGTAAGTTTGTTTTCGCCTACTGAGAGGTAGTTGAGGCGTTTTAGCTCAAACAGTTCATCGGGCAGTTGGGTAAGGTGGTTGCCGCGCAGGCAAATTTCCTCTAAGTTGCTCAACTGCTGAATGTTGGTGGGGAGTTCGGTCAATCCGGCATACCAAAGGCGCAGTTTTTGCAGGTTGGTAAGTTGCCAAACGCCATCGGGTACTTGTAATACATGTGAGCAAATCAGGTTTTTGAGTTGAGAAAGACCGGCTATGTTTTGGGGCAGTACAAAACCGCGCAGGTTGTGCTGAACAAAAAGCTCCTCCAAATGGGTTAGGTTGGCAGGCACAAAATCGGGCAGCGCTGCTAATTGGTTATTATTAAGGTATAACCGTTTCAGGTGTTTAAGTTGGGTTAGTGCTTGTGGAATTTGGGTTATTTGGTTATGTGCAAGGTCTAACTCTTCTAAGTTAAGGCAGCGCAGCACTAAGGCGGGCACTTCGGTAAGGTTATGGTATTTGAGGTCAATTTTTTTCACCTGCAAAAAATCGCCCTGCCAGTCGAGTCGTGTTACTAAGGTAGGGTCGAGCAGCTCACGGCTGTCGGGTTTGGGAGGTGGCGGGTTTTTAGCTTTGAGGTAGGAGGCATCGGGAGATTGGGCGCTTAGGGCTATGCTTGTAAAAAACAAGATGCCGGCGATTAGGTAGTTGTTTAGTTTCATTATGAGTGCGTTATAAGGGAGGGGTTATGAGAGATGATAGAAGAGTTAGAGGTTTTAAGATGCTGGGCGGGTGTTGTTTAAATGGTTAGAATTTAGTAGTATATAAAGCCACAACTTGTCAAGAGAACTGCTGCATGATGGTTTGTTCTTACCCAACTTAACCGTATTGTAAAATCACAACCTGTCTAACTGAATGCCCTTTTGGGTTGGCGGGTCATGGGTTTGGTGTTGTGAGCCAAAGGGCAAGTTTTTTGGTGGAGGTAAAAAGTTAAACAACATATCAAGGCGAGCAAATTAAGACTTAGTTTAAGCATATTTTTTTCTGTACAAAGAAAAGAAATTTTCCGGAAATTTTTTGCCGCAGATATTGAAATTTTACAGAAGCATAAAACTTACTTAACCATCACCCAGTTTTGCGGATTTAGAGGAGGCGATGTGTAGGCAAGCAATACCCAAAGGCTCAAAACGGTAGTATGTGCCGAAGTAGCCTCGTAACCTGCTACGGGCAGCCAACCGCCGTTGTTTTGCTGAAGGGCAAGTATGGGTTGTAACCATTCCGGTTTTATATAGTAGGAGCCGTGTGAGTAACAGAGCAGTGCAAGCGCTTCTATATACACATCGCTCCAGTTGTTTTGGGGGCTGTGTAGGAAACTGAGTAATTGTTGTAAAATTTTTTGCTCAACTATGGTGAAGTAGGGCAACTGCACACAGGCGCATTGCTGCTCTTTTAACCATTGCAAAATAAGGTAGGCATGAGTGAGCTCATAACTACCGAAATCGGCAAGCAGGCTGATTTCTTGGAGGTAGCGCTCGCCCGGGTGCATATTTTTACAGCCCAAAGCCTGTACCATGCTGTATTCTAAGGTATTGGGCTGATAGTGCAGCAAATCCGCTTCATTGGGCGGGCTATCGGGCTGTAGCAGGGTGCGGAATCCGGTGGTACGCAGCAAATCATCGGAGTTGTCAATTTTGTGTAAAAAGTGATTGGGGTTCTGAATAGGAGGGAGGTTGTATAATCTTTGGAGGTAACTATACACAGAGGATATCGTCCAATCCATATCTGAATCGGGAGCAGCTAAGTAGGTGATTGCTTTTTCGGCAGCCTGCCGGTGTAGGTGTACAGCGGTATCCCACACTGCTAAATGCGGTTGGGCAGCAGAATTGTTAGAGAAAAAAAAGTATAGTAAAAAAATATGTGTCAATGTTTTAACTCGCATAATAGGAACACAAAAATTTCAGCATTTTTCTACTTTAAAATTTGCGAGTTAAAATTAACAAAAAGGCATTATCGGGCATTTATTTTTTCTACTTTTTGAGTTTATTTTCTGAAAAAATTCTGAAAACTTGCCAAAAAGGTCGGCTGCAAAGCATTTACATGGTACAACCAACAACTATTGCAAGTTTTTGCTGTTTTGTAGTAAGCGTAAGCATTTGTTTCTATTGATGCAAACACATTAAGTTATATTAGCTAAAAATAATTCACATGCAGTATTTACTTACCTACTTAGTAACCACCGTATTGTTTTTTGCCATAGATATGGTATGGTTGGGCGTAATAGCCAAAAATTTTTACCGGCAGCACTTAGGTCATTTAATGGCGGAGCAGGTTAACTGGTTTGCTGCCATAGTTTTTTACCTCCTATACATTGGGGGTATCTTATACTTTGCGGTCATTCCGGCATTGCAAAACGGCAGCGGCTGGCAAACTGCTGCCCTAAACGGCGCTGTTTTGGGCTTGCTGTGTTATGCCACCTATGATCTTACTAATCTTGCCACGCTTAAAGGTTTTCCGCCTCTTGTAGTAGGCATTGATATTGTTTGGGGCACTGTACTTACCGGCGCTGTGGCGGGGTTGGGCTGTTTGGTTTCGCAGAGGTTTTGGTAGATAGTAGTGGTTAGTGGTTAGCTTTGGTAGATAGTATATGGTAGTGGGTAGTCAGTACTAACACATTCGCAATCCGATAATCCGCAACTCCTAACTCATAACTCCTAACTCATAATTCATCACTCATAACTCATAATTCATAATTCATCACTCACAACTAAGGCACAAATGCGCACCCATAAAAACGTAGGCATCATAGGGGCAGGTGTGGCGGGTTTAGCTACTGCCATTAGGTTAGCAAACAAGGGGCATAAGGTTACGGTTTTTGAGGCAAATGCTTATGCCGGCGGAAAACTGACAGCTTTTGAGCAAAACGGGTTTAGGTTTGATGCCGGACCTTCTTTGTTTACCCTGCCTTATTTGGTAGATGAACTGCTCAATTTGTGTGGTAAAAACACTACCGATTATTTTGCCTACACCCGATTACCGGTGGTGTGCCGCTACTTTTATGAAGACGGCACTACCATAAACGGATATGCCAATGCCCGCGATTTTGCGTTGGAGATACACCAAAAAACAGGCGTACACCCCGCAAAGGTGTATAACCACCTCAAAAAAAGCGCCCAATTGTATGAAATTACCGCTAAGGTTTTTTTAGAAAACTCGCTGCATAAACTGCGCACTTACCTGCTGCCGCATACCTTGTGGGCTATTCCGCAATTGTATAAGTTAAACATGTTTACCTCTATGCATCGGGCTAATCTTAAAGATTTTACCCACCCAAAAGTAGTGCAGTTGTTTAACCGGTTTGCCACCTACAACGGCTCAAACCCTTACAGCGCACCGGCTACCCTAAACATGATACCGCACTTAGAGCATAATATAGGCGCATATTTTCCGCTTGGAGGCATGCACAGCATTACCCAAACCCTTTACCGGCTGGCAACTGAAGAAGGCGTAACGTTTCACTTTAATACGCCGGTGCAGGAAATACACGTACAAAACGGTAAGGCGGCGGGGGTAGTGGTAAACAACAGCCAACTGCCTTTTGATGTGGTGGTGAGCAATATGGATATTTGGCATACCTACCATAAACTGCTGCCCGGGCTGCCCAAACCCATGCACATACTCAATCGCCCCAAGTCAAGCTCGGCAATCATTTTTTACTGGGGCATAGGGCATGCTTTTCCGCAGTTAGATTTGCATAATATCTTTTTTGTCAATGACTACCAAGCTGAGTTTGACGCTATTTTTAACCAAAACCAACTGCACCCCGACCCTACAATTTACCTCAATATCAGCTCAAAATACAACCCCGATGATGCCCCGGCAGGCTCCGAAAACTGGTTTGTAATGGTAAATACCCCACCCAACAACGGGCAAAACTGGGAAACCCTCATTGCCCAAACCCGGCAACAGGTATTAAACAAACTGAGCCGCCTACTTAAAACTGATATTGCCCCGCTCATTAAAACCGAAGCCGTACTTGACCCCCGCACTATTGAAAGCCGTACTTCCTCGCACATGGGCGCATTGTATGGCAGCAACTCCAACAGCATTTGGTCGGCTTTTTTGCGCCACCCCAATTTTAGTTCCAAAATAGGTAATTTGTTTTTTTGCGGCGGTAGCGTACACCCGGGCGGCGGTATTCCGCTGTGTTTACTCTCGGCAAAAATTGTGTCGGAAATGGTTAAATAACCAACGCTGTTTAGCTACATGCAGCATACGGCAAGCCGGGTTAAAAGCCTTCATTTTACCCCCAACCCATAGGCAGTCATCTGCCCCAAAACCTATCCACTATGGTATAAAATGAAAAAAGTCCTTATCTTTGACCATAAATTACCCCATTCTTTCCCCCCATGCGCGAGCCTGCCTTTGTTAAACAAAATGCCGCCAAGTGGAAACGCTTTGAAGAACTGCTCAACAACAAAGCCAATACCCAGCCCGATGAACTTGCCGAACTGTTTGTGCAAATAACCGATGATTTATCCTACGCCAAAACCTTTTATCCCAATAGCCAAGTTACCCGATACCTCAATGCCCTTGCCATAAAGGTACACCAGTCGGTATATGTAAATAAATCTGAAGACAGGCAGCGATTAACCCTTTTCTGGCAATACGAATTACCATGGTTATTTTACCAATCACACCGGCAATTGGTTTACGCTTTTTGTTTGTTTGTGGCAGCCATTTTTATAGGCGTTATTTCCAGCGCAAACGATACCGATTTTGTACGGTTGATATTGGGCGACTCATACGTAAATATGACCCTTGAAAACATAGCCAACAATGACCCGATGGCAGTTTACAAACACAGCCACCAAATAGATATGTTTTTGGGTATTACCATAAACAATGTGCGCGTTTCCTTTCTTGCTTTTGCGGCGGGCATATTTGCCTCTTTTGGCACTGCCTATATTTTGTTTACAAATGGGGTAATGGTGGGGGCTTTTCAGTACCTTTTTTACCAAAAAGGACTGTTAGTTGCCTCCTTCCTTACCATTTGGATACACGGAGCCTTAGAGATAAGTTCCATTGTAATAGCCGGTTGCGCCGGTTTTGTTATGGGCAACAGCATCTTGTTTCCAAAGAGTTACAGCCGTTTGGAGTCGTATAAGCGGGGGGCGCGGCAGGGGTTAAAAATCATCATCGGGCTGGTTCCTATTTTTATAACCGCCGGTTTTTTAGAGAGTTTTGTAACCCGCCACACAGCATTGCCCAATGTGGTAAAATTGGGCATTATTTTCAGCTCTTTTGCGTTTATCATCTGGTACTTTGTGGTATATCCGCACCACCTCCAACAAACCGGCATACCGGAGTCTGTACTGCAAAAGGTAGCGGAGGAGTAAGTTTTAGTAGTACACAGCCAAAACTATTACCTCCGGTTTTCACAGGTGCGTTTTGTTCAACAAAGATAAAGCGAGGTAATCAGTAACAGCCTCTCTCATTTAGGGGTTAAGGTTAGGATAGTTTGAAGAAAATAACAAGGGTGGCAAAGTATTTGCGTTTTCTGCGGTTATTCTTTGCGTTCTTTGCGTGAAATTTTTCAAATTAGCCCGCAAATACGCCATAAACTTGAATGGTAGGCAACGCCTAAGCAGGCATAAAAAAATAACCGACTTGCTTTTACTTTGGTAAAAACCTATAGTCTAATCCCCAACTAAATCCTACAACACATGAAACAGCATCTTGTTAAATTAACCTTAGTTTGTTTGACCCTTATAGTGGGTATGCACACAACTACTTTTGCACAGCAAAGAGTGCCCGCACAAAAAACCGTAGTGCAACCTTCGGTTAAAACCAATACTCCTTCGGGTTCGCCTATGTTAAGCGCGTTTAAAGTTGCGCCGCTGGGTCCTATGGTGGGTAATTGGGGCATTACCTATGAACGCGGCGCTGTTTTTAACAACGATATTTCATTAGAAATCAATGCCGGTTACCGAACATCGCCGCTACTTTTCAGAGGGTGGCTGCGCGATGTAGATGCAACTACTAATGGCTTTTATCTAAGCGCCGGACCCAAAATCTACTTCGGCAAACAAGAGTTTACCATAGATGGTATGCGCCGCACACACCCCATATTTGGCTGGTATTTTAAACCCGAGTTGGGCTACCGATACACCGTATTTAAAGCGCCCGATGATGGAGAGGTAAGAGGCAATGTAGCAAGGCTTATGCTAAACGTGGGTAAACAATGGGTTAGCAACAGATTTGTTTTTGAGCTTTACACAGGTATAGGGTATGCTTACCGCAATTATACCGGTAGAAACAATGATATATGGGACGAAGTATCTGAAAGTATCAGGGAAAACTTCCCCATTTCTGCCCAATCAGGTATTAGAATGGGGCTTCTTACCCGATAAGCAGCATAATATTGTTACGCACATTTTTGAAAACAGCAGCAAGGGCAACTTTGCTGCCGTTTTTATTTATGGCGCTACAAATGAAAGATGGTTACATAATGTGCCTGAAAATTGCACCAAAATGGCAAGTAGTTACCACGTTTTTGTTTTTTTGTGTGAGCAGGCTCTATAAATTTGCCAAAAAGCCCTACTTTTGGGTGCAAATTTCAATTTTCAATTTTTAAAACATACAAAACAACATGAAAAAACTTGTACTTACCTTGTTTGTTGCCGGCGCTTTATGCCTTGGCTTGCAAGCCCAAACCCCCAATTGCGCTGCTGAGCAGCTTAGCGCAGCGCCCAGCCCTGTTAAAACTACCGATTGTGTTTTGCAAGATGGTAGCCAAACTGATTGTTTGCTCATCAGCACTTGGAATGACCCGGGTGTATTTGCCAACCGCAAAATTGTGGTAACCTACCCTCAATTGGTAGATGCTGTTTTAACTGATGTTATTCAGGGTGTTAGCGATGATGGTAGGTTTAATTTTGGCAATGACGGAACCGGTACTCCCTTTCCCACCGGCACTTACACGTTTACCGCTTTTGCCTTTAACCAATCTGAGTTAGATGCCTTGGCTGCTACCATTAACCCGTTGTTGCCTATTTTGAGCTACCCCACCATTCCTATCCCTGCCGATTTAGCTACGGTTTTTAACGTATTGAAAGGCGTGTTGGGTCCTATTTCTATTGCTGATGTAGAAGATGCTATCTGCAATTTCCTTCCCTCTATTTTACCTACCGCCACCTTGCCCTACTCTGTTTCTGACAACCCCTACACGGTAGATGTTGTAGCATCGGGCTGTGTTTGTGGCGTAGGTATTGACAACCCTGCAAGCGAAACTGCCTTTAATGTGCAGGTATCGCCCGTTCCGGCTGTTAATTTTGTGAACATCAGCATCCAAACCATTGCTCCCCAAACATCCGTTAAGGTTTTTGATGTAACCGGTAAGTTGGTAGATAGCTTTGTAGCTTATGACCGCCAAGTTAGCTTAGATGTAAGCCGTTATCAGTCGGGCTTATATGTAGTATCCGTTTCTAATGGCGCTATTAACCGCAATGTAAAATTTGTGAAAGAGTAAGTAAGCGCTTCCCAATTTTTTGCAAACAATAGGGTAGAGTTTAGGCTCTACCCTATTTGCGTTATAATTCTTGTGCCAATGAGTTTTGAGCGATAGGAAAGGCGGTAAGGGGCAAACATCAGCTATTATGAGCCGTTACTTAACGCGAGGTAGGTGGAGTTATAATGAACGCCCGATAGGGGTAAAGCCTGCGTAAGGTTTGCATTGCCCTATCTTAAAACCGGCAGCAATTAGCACACGGATAACACTGATGTGGCTGATTAACGCCTCAAAATGGGTAATAGATTAGGGTGCGCTGATCCTTTTAATAACACGGTTTGTAGGTGTTTTACCAAGATTGAAGGGCGCTGCCCCTTGTGTGTTACTAATCAACCCCCATAAATTGGGGTATTTGGTTTTCAATAGGTGCAGTGTACTAAAATATGGGTAGTAACCAAGTTAAATGCCCGATTAAAAAGGTGCAGCGCACCGAAATATATCACCCCACCTGTCTGAAATCCTTTTGAGGTAAGCCTTTGCGCAAGCTCACAACTCCCACCTCACGTTATTTAGTATTACTACTACCACTATTCATCTGTTTACCAAACACAGAAAGTGGGTGTATGCCTGCTTTAACAGGCATACACCCACCAACATTGATGATTAGCTATTGACTATTGCAGATAAAGATTACAGGAAGCCGGTTCGTTAGTCATCGTCCGACATACCGTCCTCGTCTTCATAATCGTCATCTTCGTAGTCATCTTCGTCATCATCTTCGTCTTCGTCAAAATCAAAATCTTCCAGGTCTTCTTCGTCAATGTCAAAGTCTTCGAAATCTTCGTCGTCAAAATCTTCGTCGTCATCTTCGTCGTCTTCGTCATCATCAAAATCGTCAAAATCATCGCTGTCTGAGTCTTCGTCATCGTCAAACTCATTGCGAACAGTACCATTAAATTCCTCCAGCAGTTCCTTTAACGTTATCGTTTCAGGTGTGGTGGTTGCAGCCAAATTTGCTGCATCAGCGTTAAGCTCCGGTAAATAAGTGAATGTTACTTCCATGACTTACAGTTTGATTTATGTTGTTTCTTGATTGTAAAAATACGGTTGGGTTTTGTTTGTAGTATATGTTAGGCGCAAAAAAACGAAATTTTTTTTAAAAAAGCTAAACATTGAACCTAAAGTGCATAATATCGCCATCTTTCACCACATATTCTTTCCCTTCCACGTTTAGTTTACCTGCTGCACGGGCTGCAGATTCGGAGCCGTAATGCACAAAGTCATCAAAGGCAATCACTTCGGCTCTGATAAAACCGCGTTCAAAATCGGAGTGAATAACGCCTGCTGCTTGTGGCGCTTTGGTACCTTTGGTTATTGTCCAGGCACGTACTTCTTTTTCGCCGGCGGTAAAGTAGGTAATCAGGTCTAAAAGTTTGTAGCTCGATTTAATCAATTTACTGATACTCGGCTCTTGCAGTCCTACGTCATTTAAAAACATCAATCGTTCTTCATAGGTGTCCAATTGGGCTATATCAGCTTCTAATGCAGCACAAATAATAAGGACTTCGGCGTTTTCGGCGGCTACGGCATCTTGGAGGGCTTTGGTATAAGCATTGCCATTAACGGCGCCTGCTTCGTCCACGTTGCACACATATAAAACAGGTTTAGCAGTAAGCAAGTTAATATCTTGAATAAAGCGTTGCTCATCGGGTTCTACGGGCGCTGTACGGGCAGATTTACCGCTGCTGAGGTGGTTTAGGTAAATTTGGAGTATTTCAACCCCGTATTTAGCTTCTTTATCGCCGGCTTTGAGTTGTTTTTCTAACTTGTTAATTTTTTTCTCTACCGATTCTATGTCTTTGAGCTGGAGTTCCAAATCAATGATTTCCTTATCGCTAACGGGGTCAATTTTACCATTTACATGCACCACGTTATTGTCGTCAAAACATCGGATAACATGCACAATGGCATCAGTATTGCGTATATTAGACAAAAACTGGTTGCCTAAACCTTCGCCCTTGCTTGCTCCGGCAACCAAGCCGGCTATATCTACTATTTCTACGGTAGTGGGTACTACGCGCTGCGGTTTAACTAATTTTTCTAAGGTAAAAAGGCGCTCGTCGGGCACATTTACCACCCCTACATTGGGCTCTATGGTAGCAAACGGATAATTTGCCGCCAAGGCTTGTGCATTGGATAAACAATTAAAAAGCGTTGATTTTCCTACATTGGGTAGCCCCACTATGCCACATTGTAAACTCATTGTTGTATTAGAATAAAGCCGGTTATTGCTTAAATGGTTAAGGAATCTTTTTGAAGCCGCAAATGTAAAACCAATTGGTGAAATAAACTACGTCTTACAAAAAAATAGGACTAATCTGGTTTTGAGTTCGGGCGGCAAAAACAGGGTTTTTGTATTATCGGGTGTATTTGTTAGCTGCTCTGTTCGGCTCCTTGAAAATAAAATTTTTTGCCGTTTATAAAGGTATAAGGCGGCTCATTGGGCGGAAACCAAGTGGCGCGCACATGCCGTTCTATGGTTTGGGCGCTCCAGTTCAGGTCAATTTGTTTTAATTGTTCAATTTCATGCCTAAAATGATAAGCAGTACCTCTGTCGGGAATTAAATTTTGCTGAGCAACGGGGTTGTATTTGCCATGTACAATATCGGCAAGATGTTGTTCAAAAAGTTTGCCCGATTGTTCTTCGGCAAGCCTGTATAAATCGGTAACCCAACAATTGGGGGGGATAGGAAAGCGCTTTTCAAACAAAATAGCGCCCGAATCAATGCCTGCTTCTAATTGGTGCAGTGTAACGCCAAACTGCGAATCGTTGTTTACAATGGCAAACGAAAACTGATTACACCCCCGATATTCGGGCAGCGGAGCCATGTGTAAATTTACCGCTATCTGGCCGGCAAGGTCTATATGTTGCTGTTTTAAAATGCGGTGGTATTGAACAGAAATTAAAACATCGCATGGTGGCAATTCTGCTAAGGAGCGGATAAGTTTAACTTGGTACTGTTCGGCTAAATTGTTTATTTGTTGGTTATATTGGTTTTGCAAGCCGGCAGTGCCTATGGCTGTTACCTTATAATTATAGGCAGATTGCTTTTGCAGTAACAGTTGTAAACAGTGCAGACCAATAGCTTTAGCGCCTAAAAAAACCACCTTTTTCATACTTAATTGGGGAATTTATGGGCAAAGGAAATAAAATTTGGGCAGAATAAGCACATAAAAACCAATTTTAAGCACTTAATTTAACCAAACTGCATGTTGCAATTGTGCAAAGCCTTATATTTGCACCCTCAAATTAAAAAGGATAACCCGCACCGAATTAATCTCAAATTAAATCAGAATATATCATGCAGGCAAAAGGACTGATAAAGTTTTTTGGAATAGCTCTTGCCTTGGTTTGTATTTACCAATTATCGTTTACCCTTATGACCAATTGGGTAGAGGGTAAAGCCGGTAAATATGCACAGGAAGCCGCAGCCAAATTAACGAACGTAACCGAAGAGCAGAAGTTTTTTGAAGAGCGCAAAGCCAAGCGCCGCTACCTTGACTCTGTATCGCTGAAACCGGTGGTAAATTTAGGTTTTGCCAAATTTACCTACCAACAACTCAAAGAGCGTCAAATTAACTTGGGGCTTGACCTACAGGGGGGAATGAGTGTGGTGTTGCAGGTTTCGCTTCAAGACCTTATTAAAGCAATGGCTAACAATAACGCCGACCCGGTGCTGAACCAAGCCTTGCAAAAAGCCGATGAATTACAAAAAAATTCACAAGAAGACTTCATCACACTGTTTGGCAGGTCTTACACCCAAATTGACCCCAACGCTAAACTGGCTCCCCTTTTTGCCGGCAGTGAATACCAATCTAAAATTAACCTCAATTCCAGTAATGATGATGTACTGGCACTAATACGTGAAGAAGCCGATGCCTCTGTGAGCAGAACTTTTGAAATTTTGCGTTCACGTATCGATAAATTTGGGGTTGCTCAGCCTAATATCAACCTACAGCAAGCTACCGGACGTATTGTGGTAGAATTGCCGGGCGTAGATGACCCCGATAGGGTGCGCCGATTGCTTCAGGCTACCGCTAAATTAGAGTTTTGGGAAACTTATGAAAACAGCAACGACATGGCTCGTATATTTGCCGAAGCCAACGAAGCGCTGCGCAAAGAAATGGGCTTAGATACGCTTAAAAAAACCGGCAGCTCCGATGCGCCTAAAGATACTACCAACACTGCAAATACGGCTACTGCCGACAGTACTGATGTAGCGGCTGCTACCGATACCAGCGCTTCTTCTTTGCTCAGCAAAACCGACGAAGAAAAGAAAGACTCTCTTAGTTTAGAGGAACAGCGTGCCCAAAACCCGCTTTATGCTATACTTGGACAATCGCAACAAAGCGGTGTTACCATAGGGTTTATTAACGGAAACGACACAGCCAAATTAAACGAATACCTCAAAAAGCCGTTGGTAAAAGCTGTTTTTCCTCCCGATATGAAGTTGGTATATAGCGCAAAACCTAATAACGACCCCGAAAACCCCAACATTTACACCGTTTTTGCCATTAAGAGCCGTTTTGGAAGCAATTTTAAAGCGCCGCTTGAAGGCGATGTGGTAATAGATGCCCGCCCCGATTTTGATGCCAACCAACAAATGGTGGTATCTATGACCATGAACGCCGAAGGCGCAAGCTTGTGGCGTAAGCTCACTGCCGAAAACGTTAAAAAGAGCATTGCCATAGTGTTAGATAATATGGTTTACAGCGCTCCGGTGGTTCAGCAGGAAATTGCAGGCGGAAGGTCGCAAATAACGGGTAACTTCTCTGTTACCGAAGCCGAAGACCTTGCCAACATCTTAAAATCGGGTAAATTGCCGGCACCCGCCCGCATTATTGAAGAGGAAGTTGTAGGTCCTACATTGGGTAAAGAATCTATCCGAAGTGGTTTATTTTCCTTAGTATTGGGTTTGCTTGCCGTAATTGTATTTATGGTTTTTTATTACAGTAATGCCGGTATTTTTGCCAACCTTGCTCTGTTGGCAAACTTGTTCTTTATTATGGGTATTCTTGCCTCTATGGGTGCTGTACTAACCCTGCCGGGTATGGCAGGTATAGTGCTTACCATGGGTATGGCTATAGATGCCAACGTAATTATTTTTGAACGTATAAGGGAGGAGCTGGCACGAGGAAGCAGTATGCGCAAAGCCATTTCGGAGGGTTACAGTAAATCTTACTCTGCTATTATAGACGGCAACCTTACTACCCTTATTACCGGTATCATTTTGTTTTACTATGGCTTAGGTCCGGTATTGGGTTTTGCTACGGTATTAATAGTAGGTATTCTTACTTCAATGTTTACCGCCATTTTGCTTTCTCGTTTGGTTATTGACTGGTTTGTGGGCAGAGGTAATGTAGTAAGCTACAGCACTTCTTACACTGCCAATGCCTTTAAAAATATCAACTTTGACTTTTTGGGCAAACGCAAATTAGCTTACTACATAAGCGGAGCTATGATTGCCGTTTCGCTACTCTCTATTATTTTTAAAGGTTTTGAGTATGGCGTTGATTTTGAAGGCGGACGTACTTATGTAGTACGCTTCAGCCAAGCGGTGCCCGCCCCCGAAATCAGACAAGCGCTGGCTACTGTTTATGGCAAAGAACCGATGGTAAGAACTTATGGGTCGAGCAATCAATTTAAAATTACCACCAGCTACATGATTGAAAACAACGACCCCGGGATGGATAATCAGGTAGCAGCTAAATTACACGAAGGGCTTGCCAAGTATGAAAACAATATAAGCCTTGAAGACTTTACCTCTAAAGTTATTGTGAGCTCACAAAAAGTAGGTCCTACCATAGCCGATGATATTAAGCGCGGCGCTGTATGGGCAGGTATTTTCGGTTTGTTGGGTATTTTCCTATACATATTCTTCCGCTTCAGAAGATGGCAGTATGGTGCAGGCGCTATATTGGCTACCTCGCACGATGCTATTGCCGTATTAGGTGTGTTCTCTATTTTTGCCGGTATCTTACCCTTCTCTCTTGAAATAGACCAGGCTTTTATAGCTGCTATATTAACGGTAATTGGTTACTCCGTAAACGATACGGTGGTAGTTTTTGACCGTATAAGGGAGTACTTGGGGCTTAATCCTAAAGCTAAGTTTGACGAAACGGTTAATGCTGCCATTAACGATACCCTTAGCCGAACCGTAATGACCTCTTTTGCTACTTTGCTCACCGTATTGGTGCTATTCATTTTTGGTGGCGATACCATTAGAGGTTTCTCTTTTGCCTTGTTGGTAGGTATTATAGTGGGTACGTACT
>DDVC01000145.1:0-149 GCA_002345145.1 Bacteroidetes bacterium UBA2322 | reverse complement strand
AAATTGAAGCAGAACGCCGCGAGCGCAAAGCTGCCGAAGCCGAAGAAGCTGCCGCTAAAAAAACAACTGCCACCAAAGCAGAGAAAAAGGCTTAATCTACCGCCATTCCGCTCACTAAAAACCCGCAGCAAACGCCTCTGTTTGCTGCG
>DDVC01000159.1 GCA_002345145.1 Bacteroidetes bacterium UBA2322 | reverse complement strand
TCTGCTGCCACAATGCGGTACGTGGGTTGGCCCTTGAGACCAATACGACGTAAACGTAATCTAACCATCTTGAACTTACTCCTTTAATATAATTTGCGTGTCAGGCAGGCACTAGAGACAAGAGGGAGGGTGCGGGCTGAAATCGCGGAGGCTATTGTACCAGATGTTTGGGGAGTAGACATTGGATAATTACAGAATAGATTTATTGCTAATCCAACTTAAGAATGTATAATGCTGTCATACAAGATATCAGAGATTTTAAGACACGTTGTATAAGATTATGCAACTTACTGCATAAATCATTATTAGATCTATAGGAATGATATGGCTCAGTGGTTATTAAACCGACTCTTTGACACTAAAGATCAACCAAAGCCACGGTTCGCATTTCAGGGTACGGTGAATTGGATGAGAGCACTTTCGATCTTAATCGAAAACGGCTCATTCGAGGACCAGAAAATCAAAGACCATTATGAAGCTGTGAGCCGTCGCAATCCCAATCCTGAGGCAGATACTCTAGTTTTCGAAAATATGATGATGGCCTTTCACAATCAGGCATCGCTTGTTCGCCTAGCTGAAGATTCCACAAATCCATATGATGTATGTCGATCTGCCATTATTAGCTGGTATTACGGCACTTACTTTACATGTAGCGCAATGATCGCGGCTGCATCAGGCTCAAAACAAGAAACACACGCACTCACTGCGAAAGTCTGGCAGTCTGATATCGTTAATCGTGGATTGGTGATGACACCATTTTCACTAAGTCTTAGCAGTCTAGTCGAAACAGTTATGGAAACAGAAATATTGGCCTATCGCGGAAGCAACATACATGACCTTAATACATACGCAAAAAACGATGATGAGGCTTGGGGCGCTGTTGTCTCATATCTGAAGGGCACGTGGGATTATGAGAAATGGCGAGTAGAAGAAAGAATAAGAACGAGTCGTGAGTTCAAGGCGCTCGGTGTCGACGACTTTAGGACAAAGAAAGCAAGAGAATTAAGGGATGAGCAACTAGCAAAGAATGGAGTCAATTTTCTTATTCAAGCATTTCGTTATCGAGGTAAAGCAAATTATCGCGACTCGATATATTTGAGCTATGGGGATGACAACTCAGAAAAGATAGAAATTTTCGTGCGCGATTTAGAAAAGGTATCTCGCTTGTTTCAGCATATGGCGGCTTATTACTTGTCTAAGCGAGTCGAGAAAGACGCATGGCCTAAGTTCATTGCTGATATGCAGGCGAATTCGCGGCTTTCACTTGATCCGCAGTTCGTTTTCTGATACCATTGGTTACTACTTAGTTTGGGATAACAGTTCGCCCGGTCAGCGCTACCAGCAAACTACCAACAACCTTGCCGGCGCACCTGCTGCCGAGCCCTATTTTATGCACACCAGCCGATTAATTCACTGGAATATATTTAATTCCGGAAAACCTTTCCGCTTAGGTGGCGCTAATAATAATTACCCCGATTTTGAAGAAGGAGAGGGTTTTTGCAGCTCTCAGATTTCTACCGGTGGTACCCAAACCTATAACCTCAGTACACCATCTGAATACAATGGTGCCGGAGCGCCAAATGCCAGTTTCCGGTCAAAACTGATAGGAAGGTCTAATAATTTTGGACAAATTCCAGACCACAACACCTCTATCAGAGTAGGCGGAACAGAGTATGCCAATGTTACTTACGAAGGATACGAAACCCTGCCAGTAACAAGGTTGGTTTTTTTAAGCAACATTTCATCGCCTGTAACGCAGGTACAATACCAATCATTGGGCGGATCGCCCGATAATTTTTCTGTAGCTTTTTCTGAACTTACCTATCCCCGAAGCTTTGATTTTGGTAATGCTACTAAATTTAAGTTTACCCTAAATAACAACGCCCTTTCTTACTTAGAAATAGGCAATTTTAATGGCGGTACAGCCCCTGTTTTATATGACTTAACCAACCAACGCCGCTATTTCCCTATTTTTGAAGGTGGTGTTTACAAGGTGAAGTTAGAAGCCGGCGCTAACCCTGCCATAGGAAGACAGTTGTACCTTAGCAGTGTGGATAACGTTTGTGTACTCAACTGCACACCGCCCACCTGTACGCCGGCAAACTGCAATGTGTTTACCGTTTCACAACTGATACCCGCAAATTTTACCAACTTTAACGCTATTGCCAACCAAGGTAATTACATAATTATTACCCACCCATCTTTGCGTACCGGTAGCGACTGGGTGGCACAGTATGCCAACCACCGCGCCTCTGCCATAGGTGGCAGCCATACGCCCGTTATTGTAAACATAGAAGAACTCTACGACCAGTTTGCATGGGGTATTCCTAAACACCCGCTGTCTGTCAGAAACTTCATAAACTTTGCCATAGACACATGGAGCAATACACCACGCCACCTGTTTTTAATAGGCAAATCGGTAAGTTATGAAAGTGTTACCAATAACTCATTGGCTTTCCAAGCATGCTTAGTTCCCACGTGGGGGCATCACCCAGCCGACAACTTGCTTACCGTAAGAGATTTCAGCACTTATGTGCCCCAAATTCCGGTAGGTCGTATTAGCGCTAACAACCCTGCACAGGTACAAGCCTACTACGAGAAAATGGTATCGTATGATGCAGACAGAAACTGTACCATAGCTGATAGGGAGTGGACTAAAAAGGTTATTCATGTGGCTAACGGATATACTGCTTCTGAAACAAACCAATACTTGGGTTATGTGAATACTTACAAAAATACAGTAGAAGCCCCCTTGTATGGCGGCAATGTGGTGGGAACTTACACCCAAACCGGTTTTTCAGTTATTCCAAATCCAGCCTTTACCGCAGCTATGAACGATGGCGCCGGCATTGTTACCTTTATTGGGCATTCTGTTAATGCAGCCAGCTATCTGTTTGATTTAAAACCCCCGCAAGACTATAACAACGCCTTTAAAAACCCCTTTATGTTTTTTGGCTCTTGTTTTGTGGGCGATGTGCATAGTTATGGCGAATCTAACTATGCTATGGCGGAACGTTATGTTCTTTATCCGCAAAAGGGAGCTATCGGGTTTTTGGCTACCGTTTCGTTTGGTTTTCCCGAATTTTTACAAGAATTTGGCGATACGCTGTATCGGGAGTTTTCTAACCTTAGTTACGGACAAACTATTGGTAGAAGCATTAACAATGCCATGAACCATATTTATATTTCAGACCCAGCTAACCCGCGTTACCAAGGCATCAAAATTACACTGGAAGAATATACCCTTGAAGGCGACCCCGCATTAGTGCTGGTAGGTACTTATGATAATGCAGAGTACCTCATACCCACAGTAGCCGGAGCGCCAAGCATCAGGATATTTGACAGCGTATCGGGCGCACAACTTACCGGCTCTCCTGTTCCAATTGTAAACCCAACCGTAAACGTAGAGGTTTCTGTAACCAATATAGGACAGGCAGCAACCGGTAATATCCAAATTACCGTACAACAGCAACTGCCCGGTGGCTCTACTGTTCAGGTAGGTCAAATAATAGCTCCTGCGCCTGTATCGGGTAGTACTTATACCATTCCTGCTACGCTAAACACTGTTGCCTCCGGTGTGGGTAGCTTAATAGTTACTATAGCGCCATTGGGCGGCATTACCGAAGATTGTACCAATAACAATCAGGCTTCTTTAGGTATTCAGGTACAATCATCGGAATGTGCAGGTTTACCCCTGCCCACCATTACCGGTCTTGCATCGGGTTATTGTACCGGCACCGGCGCTATTGCCTTAAATGCTACACCCACCGGCGGCTCGTTTACCATTAACGGCAGTGCTGCCACTACTTTCAACCCCACTACGCTGGGTGCAGGCACTTACATTGTTCAATATACTTATACCGACCCGGGTACCGGTTGTGTACTCAATACTGCCCAAACTGTAGTGGTAACGGCTGCACCTAACGCCGCCATCAGCGCTTCTGCCAATAGCATTTGTTTAACCGATGGACAGGTTACTCTCAGCCCTGCTAACTTTGTGAGTGGCGCAACCTACAACTGGGAATTTTCGGGCGGCAATACTGTGGCTTTGGGCAACCAAACCTACCAGATAAGCTGGAGTACTGCCGGAACCAAAATTATTACCCTTACCGCTACCCAAAACGGCTGCACCTCAGCACAAGAAACCATTACCATTACCGTAGAATCGCCTTTGGCTACACCGGCAGTTACTTGTGGCGCCAGCACTACCTCGAGCGTTACCTTTAACTGGAATAATATAGGTGGCGCTACCGGCTATCAGGTAATAATTAACGGTACAGTTGCCACCACGCTTGGTCCGTTTAATACCACTTACACACAAAGCGGTTTAGGACTTGGCGAATCGGTAGCAGCACAAATAGTGGCAACCGGCTCGGGCATTTGCGGAAACAGCTCTCCTTCGGCTTTGCAGGCATGTACGGCACAAAGCTGTGCACCTATAACCGTACAGGTAGAAAACGTACTGCCCAGTTACTGTATTACTGCAAATCAGGTAACGTTTATAGGTACGCCCGGCAGCGGCAGTGGCGGCACAGGCACCTTCCTTTTAAATGGCGAAACTTTTTCGGGCGTTTTTGACCCTGCGGCAGCCGGCATAGGTACTTATACCCTGCAATACTTGTTTGCCATTGAAGCCTGTGAATACAGCTCGCAGGAATATACATTTAGCGTGGTAAACATTCCCTCCCCTACTATTAGTGGTGATGCCAACATTTGCCCCGGTGAAAGTACTACTTTAACTGCTTCGGGTGGATTTACCTCTTATCTTTGGTCAACTGGTGTTAGCAACCAAACGCTCAGCGTATCGCCCGGCACCCAAACTACTTATACTGTTACCGTAACCAACGCGGCAGGTTGCACCGGCTCTGCAAGTTTTACCGTAACACCTGCACCACAAGCTAATTTAACCATTAGCACCAGCAGCGGAAACACCCTCATCTGTTCGGGGCAGTCATTAGGTCTTACTGCTTCTGATGGTTTTAACAACTACTCATGGGGAACTGCCGGATTTGGTCAAAACATTACCGTATCGGCTGCGGGTACTTATACCGTAAGCGGCACCGATGACTTTGGCTGTACGTACTCTGCCAGCATCACTTTAACCCCCAGTAGCATAGTTACCCCTACCATACTTGCCAATGGTGGCTCGCAAACCGATTTTTGCAGCACCGAAACCATTACCCTTAACGCAGGTGCAGGTTATGCCGCCTACAATTGGTCAAACGGCGCTACTACACCTACTACTACGGTTAGTGTAACCGGTTTGTATAGTGTAACCGTTACCGGCGATAATGGCTGCAATGCCATAGCGGCTACCAATATAAGTGTTACCACCATTAACCCGCCGGTAATAGAAACCAACCAACCCGAAATATGTGCGGGCGAAACTGCCCTTATCAATGCCAGTGCAGGATACTCTACCTATGAGTGGTCTAACGGCAACTTTGGCGCTACCATTTCGGTTACCGATGCAGGTACTTACACCGTTACAGTTAGCATTAACGATTGTTTTGCTACCAATGCTATTACCATAGGGTATCCTGCCAACGCTACTCCTGATGCTGCTTTTGACCTGATTGGTGCAAACTCGGGTTGTGTGGGTAGTACTTTCCGCTTTGATAACCTATCTGCCAACGGTTCTTCTTATTTGTGGACGTTTAACAATACCAATACTGGTGATTCTTTTACCAGTACCGATTTTGAACCTACCCTATCACTGCCCGAAGGTACTTATGCCGTATCTTTATTGGTTACCAATGCGTGCAGCAATGCCACCGACCTGCAAACAGCCAACAACTTTATTACGGTAAACACCGCCCCAACAGTGGATATTACTACGTTACCCACCTCTGTTTGCCCGGGCGATGAAGTGCTGCTGGAAGGTACGGCAAGCGTAAATACCGTGCAGTGGTTTGCAGGTCAGGTAGCTATCAGTTCTAATTTTAGTGTAAATGTTAAACCCAATGAGGAAACACTCTACACCCTTATTGCTACCAACGCTGCCGGTTGTGCTGCTGCCGACTCTGTTCTTATCAGTATTAACGATGTTTGTGAATTGCCTAACGCCATTACCCCCAATGGTGACGGGTTTAACGATACCTGGCGTATTCCGCAGGCTCAATCTAACGCCAATATCACCGTTACTATTTTTAACCGATGGGGGCAGCAGGTTTATGCCGCTACAGCCTACAACAATGGTAACGGCTGGGACGGTACTAATAACGGCGGCACCGAGCTGCCCGGTGGCACTTACTACTACATTATTGACCTTAACGACGGTACTCCGCCACTCTCCGGTCATATTACGCTGCTGCGTTAATAACCCAAACCGTAAGGGTAGAACAGCCTGCTCTATGGTGGCTCTGCCCTTACTTCTTTTTTTGTTTTTAACCCCTCTTTCAATTTTGTAACAATGAAAAACTTCATCATAATTTTTGTATTAGCCTCCTGCTTTTTTGTTGCGGCACAAGCACAACAAATACACCAGCTAACGCAGTACATGACCAATGATTTTGCCTTTAACCCCGCCGTTGCCGGAAGCCAAGACAATTTTGTGAGTAAATTTGGCTACCGCAAGCAGTGGGCAGGTTTAGAAGGAGCGCCCAGTACCGGCATTTTAAGTATTCATGGCAACCTAAGCGAAAAACGTGCCGTAGGTTTAGGCGCATTGTTTTATAGCGATGTAACCGGACCTACCCGCCGAAATGGTGTGCAATTAGCTTATGCCTACCACCTGCCCCTAAGTTTGGAGTTTGAAAATGAAACCTACCTTGGCTTTGGTATTGCCGGTGCGCTTACCCAATACACGCTACGTTTTACCGACCTTGTCTTAGCTGATGCCGGCGACCCCACCATAGGCTCTACTGACCAAAACAAAATGGGCGGCGATGCTCACTTAGGAATTTATGTGAGTAATCCTAAATACTGGGCAGGTATTGCCATTAACCAGCTTTTTGCCAGTAAGTTTACCTTTGAGGGCAGTGTTGAAAACATAAGAAATGCCCGACATGCTTACCTTACCGGAGGATATAACTTTACCATAAACGAAATGTTTACCCTTTCGCCCGGCACTATCGTAAAAATGGTAAGAGGCAGCAAACCGCAGGCAGAGTTAAACCTCCGTTTTGCATACGACAAACAGTATTGGGCAGGTTTAGCCTACCGCACCGAAGATGCCGTAAGTATTTTGTTGGGTATTGACCTCCGACAAGGTTTTAACCTCACTTATTCTTACGATATTACCACCTCTGCACTTAATCAGGTGTCTAACGGCGCTCACGAAATTACCGTAGGCTACAATTTTAAAGTGCCCAAAGTAATTCCTTAACCGCATACGGCTTCTTTTTGCGCCCAACACCCGTTTGCCAAAACCGGCAGGCGGGTGTTGCTGTTTGTGTATATACCAAACCGACAAACTCCTGCGTTTTTGAAATTATTACCTTACTTATCTGTCATGCACAAACGGCTGCTTTCTTTTTTTGCGTGGGCATTGTTCGCTTTTAACCATTCTATTGTTGCTCAACAACAGGATAATTACGAATTTGCCGATTCATTGGTAAACTACTACGTGCCCGATGTGCTACAGTATGCCGATGCCGTTTATAAACCCAATATCAAAACGGTTATTTTTTCGCCCAAAGGAAGACAACTTTTACCACCTATTATTCCGCTCAACGGAAAAGACCAGTTAGAGCTCATTTTTGACGAGTTAGATGCCGATGAACAGTTTTACAGCTATACCCTTGTTCACTGCACTTGGGATTGGCAGCCCGATGCCCTCACTCCTTTTGAGTACATTAACGGCTTTACCCGAGATGATATAACCAATTACCGCAACTCTTTTAATACTTTTCAGCCTTATGTGCAGTACCGCCTTACCCTGCCCAACAGCAGTATGCAATTTACCAAATCGGGCAATTACCTGCTAAAAGTATATGCCAATGATGACCCCGATGACCTTATCCTTACCCGAAGATTTATCGTTTTTGAAAACCAACTTGCTATTATAAACCCACAGGTAATGACCAGCGGTATCAATAATTACTTTGATACACATCATCGGATTAATTTTAGTGTGAGTTACCCCGCCTCTATAGTTAATAACCCGCTGGAGGAAATTTATGTAACGCTGATGCAAAACGGCGCTTGGAATACTGCCATTAGCGGGCTAAAACCACTGTTTATAAGGAAAAATGAGCTGGTTTACAATTATATAGACCAAACCCTGTTTCCGGCCGGAAACGAATACCGTTTTTTTGATACCCGCACACTGCGCGTGCAAACCGAAAGGGTACGCAATATAACACAAAACAACAACAAACTGCATGTATATATTACTCCCGATTTGCCCAGAAGCCCTCAATTAGAAACCGGTAAACGCACCATGCGGGTTAATTTTGTAGATATGAACGGCAGGTTTCAAATTGGGGTGAACGACTGGGGCTTTACCTTTTTAGATGCCGATTACGCCTATGTGCATTTTTCGCTGCAACTAAATGAGCCTATTGCCGATGGTAACGTGTATGTGTATGGCGCACTAACAGACTGGAACCTGCTGCCGCAGTTTCAGCTTCATTACAACTACCAAAACAAAGCCTACGAAGGCATGGCTTACCTTAAACAAGGGTTTTATGATTACCAATACGTAATTCAGCGAGATGGTTTTACGCCTCCCGATGCCTCGCTTACAGAGGGCAATTTTATTATGACCGAAAATGACTACCAGATTTTGGTTTATTTTCGTTCTTTTATTAACCGGTTCGACCGATTAGTGGGTTACTCCCTCATAAACAGTAGAAGGTAGGGTTACAGGCTACTCTCTGCCTACTTGTTTTTTTCGATAAACGAAACTACTATCGCCGGTAAGTTGAAACAGTTTGTCGTAAATGGCTTCTGCTTGCCTGAAATGGGTTGCCGATTTTTTTTGCTTTGCCATTAGCTCATGGTACTGTGCATAGGCATTTAGGCGGGCAGCATTGCGCTCTTTAAATAGCCAGTTTAGCCCGTTTCCGGAGCGTTGGTCGTAGGTTTCTATGTCATATTGTTTCATATCGGCAGCGGAAAGGAAGGCTAAACGGCGTTGGTTGGCATCGGCTATCATGGCGGTAGGGTTTATGAGCCATACTCTTGCTACGCCGTCTTTGGAGGCAGTAAGCAGGCGGCTTTTATCGGGCGAAAAAGCTACTGATTCTATTGAGGCATCGTGCCCGGTAAGGGTAAATAATTCTTCGCCTTTTAAATTCCATACTTTGGCAGATTTATCGGCTGAGGCGGTAACTAACCTGTTGCCTTCCGGAAAAAAGGCAACGGTATTAACCACCTCTGTATGCCCGATAAGACGCTGCTGTAAAACGCCCGATGCTGTCCAGAGCAGTACTGTTTTATCTCTTGATGCGGTGGCTATGTTTTTGCCATCGGGCGAATAAGCTACTTTCATAATGGCAGCCTTGTGCCCTTTTAGGGTGTAAAGTGGTTTACCGTTTGATACTTGCCATATAATGGCGGTACTATCTCGACCGGCGCTTACTATGTAACGGTTATCGGGCGAAAAAGCGATGGTTTCTACCGGTTGTGTGTGTGCTGCTAAGGTGCGAATGAGTTTGCCATCGGTACTCCAAAGCCGCACCATGCGGTCTCTGCCACAGGTGGCTATTAGGTTGTTTTGTGGGTTGTGGGCAAATAGGGCTGTAGTAACTACATCGGTATGTGCTTTTAGTGTTAGGCGCTCTCTTCCGTCTAAGTTCCATATTTTGGCTGTACTATCGGCAGAGGAGGTGATAACTTGTTTACCATCGGGCGAAAAAGCTGCAAATAATACGGTGGCATTGTGTCCGCTAAAATCGGCAATTTTAGTGCCGTTGGTATTCCATAGTGTAGCCTTGTTGCCTCTGCCGGTACTGAGTAAGTATTGCCCATTGGGGGCGTAGGTAATTTGTTTTATATCGGCATAAGCGGGTGCCAGCATATTGCTTTGCAACGACCATAATCGGGCTGTATTATCTTCGGAAGCGGTGAGCAGGTAGGTATTACCGGGTTGGCAGGCGGCGCAGGTGTTTACATACTGAACGGAATAGGTAAAACTGCCCGGCGTATTGATGGATTGGGTTTCGATACCGTTAAGGCTCCATATTTTAAGGGTAAAATCGCGGGCGGCAGTAACTACGGCAGAGCCATCGGGGAAAAAATCTGCCCATTCTACAAAGCCGCTGTGTCCGCTAAGTACGGCAAGGGGCTCGCCGTTGTTTACTGTCCATAATCGGGCGGTATTGTCATCGGAAGTGGTTATGAGGTATTGGTCGTTTGGTGAAAAGGCTACCTGATTAACGGCTGAGGTATGCCCTGTGAGGGTGTGGAGCAAAGTGCCATTGGCTGACCATATTTTGGCGGTATTATCGGCAGAGGCGGTGGCAAATAGGGTGCCGCTGTGAGAAAAAACTGCCCGATTTACGTAATTGTCATGCGCATTTATAGACAGGAGCAGGCTGCCGTTTGTATCCCAGATTTTAACGGTTTGGTCCCAAGAGGCGGTAATGATGCGGTTTTGGGTGGGCGAAAACTCTGCCGACCGCACTTCGTTTTGGTGTTGGGCAAAGGTGGCAATGGGTGTGCGGTTGGCATTATATAAAACGGCGGTGTTATTGCTGAGGGCGAGTAAAATTTGTGCGCCGGAGGGCGAAAAAGTGGCATAGTTTACCCTTGCAGGGCAATGAAACGCCATAGTATCGCCCGATTGTAAGAACCAAACAATGGCGGTGTTATCATCAGAAGCGGTAATTAGCCGGTTACCATCGGGCGAGAGGCGGGCGCTGTTTAGGGCTTGTTGATGTCCTGAAAACTCGGTGTACATAGCGCTTTGGTGGTAGGCGTTCCAAAGCGCTTGAAAGGAGCGGTTGTTTTTATGCGCCCGATGAGCATACTCGGCTAAGCGGAAACTTTTGGTGGGTTGTGTGGGCAGCAGGGTTGCCGATTTAAAAGATAAATCGTATGAAAGTGCAAGCAGGGTTTTATCTACTGCCTGCCTCCATAAAAAGATAAAGGCTATGGTAAACAGGGAAAGAGCCATAAATGCTGCTGCAATGATAATTTTTCGGTACTTTCTTATGACCTGTTGCCTGTTCCAATGCTTGCGGCTTCTTTCTAAAAGTTCCTGTGTGGTTTTATCGGGCTTGGGCAGCCATTGAATGGCGGAATCGATGAGGATTACATCGGTTTCGGTAAGCAGGTTGGCTTTGTTTTGTTTGTTTTTCCAGTCGGTTTCTTTGTTTCTGAGTATGCGCATGGCTCGCTGCACAGGTAAATCAGACTGGTCGTACATTTCTCTGATGGTAGTGGCTAAAATATCATGTGCCAGGCTAAACTCGGTTCCGCCCACAGAAGCCGGTGTTTCAACCAACAGGAATTGAGCGGTGAGTTGTTCGGTTAGTTTTTTTAGCACTTGCTGTGCGTAGGGGTATTTGCTTACTAAATAGCTGAAATTGAGTTTGGTTACACTGCCTCTGTTGTTGATGAAACTGCGCAGCAACTCTAACACAAAGCCCGATTCTACGGCTCCTTCCATGCCTTGTTTAATAAGTGATAGGCTTCGGTCTATGAAACTATTTAGCAGCAGTCCTTCATCGCGCAGGTTACTGTATAGTTGGAGGGTGAAGAGGTGGGCATCGGGCAAATTTTTTACCTCGTCCCACATTTTAGCCAGCAGAATTTGCAATACAGGCGCTATTGCCGATTCTCGGTCGCGCAATAAATCGGCGGCTATTATATCGGGCAAACCGGTTTCAACGCTTAGGTTATAAGCAAGTTTTGCCTGTCGGTTTTCGGTTAAGCCTTTAAAAACGTCTATGATTCCTTCTTTTGTAAGTGGTTCTATAAAACTGCGCGTGCGGGGTATGGTGGCTTGTTTTATGCGCATGTCTATTTCTGAGTGGTACTCCTTTCGGTAAAGGAGGATAATTTTACCTAAGGGTTTGTTGGCAGTATCATTAAATATTGCCGCCAGCTCATTAATAAAAGCCTGTAATTCATTGGCAGGTTTTTCATTGGGGTTATTGGGTGTATTTAGGGGTTGCAATAGTGCGCCCTCTACATTATCTATGATAACAATAAGTGGTTTGCGCCCGCGCTCTTGTTCTAATTGTTGCCATTTTTGTTTGATGTTGGTTTGGGTATCGGTAATTTCTAAGGCTTCGCGTAGGGTTTGGAGCAATCCTTTTTCGGGGTGGCGTGTGGCGGTTATAGGAATGTTGGTAATTTCTAAGTAGGGCAGCAAGCCGGCATGGGCAAGCGATGTTTTACCTACTCCCGATTGCCCATAAACGAGCATAACGGGCGGACAAAGCGGGTCTATTACCTTATCATAGAGTTCTCTTATTTGGTAGGCTCTGCCAAAAAAAATGGCGGCATGTTGGCGGTCATAACTTTGGAGGTAGCGGAACGGGTCGGGCGGATAATCGGCGGGGGTAAATGCAAGCGGCGGTAAACCAAAAAGCGGATTGCGGGAGGCATCTGCCAAGTTCCATTTTAGGTGAAAATCATCGGTGGTGGTATAAAACCACGGAAAAACCGAAGTATTGATGGGTTCTTCTTTGCGTACACCCCAAATGAGCGCTCTGTGAGCTTTGGGTATATAGAGGTCTTCGGGGTTTACCTTGTTTATTTTGTTTTTTGCTTCAAACTGGTTGAAGGCAAAAAATATACTTTTACCAAGCCCTACATAACCATAAAAATCTTTGGCAAACTCGGTAGCTACCCTGTCTTGTACAAAGGCAGAGGTGGCAATGACTACTTTAACGCCGTTTTTAATAAGCGAGTCCACATGTCCTTTTGTGGAGCAGGCATTTAAAAAAACGAGTTGCAGGGCATCTTGCTGCCCCAAGAATTGGGCAAATGCTTGGGCATCGGCGCTTTGAGATTGCTCAATCATGAGCTCATAGTCATTGGCATGACCGGCATAGTGAAATATGGCAACTTGTTTGGTGGCAAATACCTGCATGATTTCGTCTAAGGTGGCATCGGGCAGGGTAATTACTTCGCAAATGCCTTCGCGCTGTGCTTTTTGGAGGGCATTGTTAATTTCTTTGTTTTCTCTAACCAAACCGCGCAGGTGCAGCTCGGCATCTTGTTCGTAATTGGCAAAAGCCAACAGGATAACGGGTTTTGTCATGTACCGGCTGTTTGGTGAAAATGGGGTTAAATGTACGCATTTTTGCCCCGTGTAGCTGTGTTAATTTGCCGTATTTAACGCTTTATTGCCTATTTAGGTATGTAATGGCTGCATAAGTAGAGCTCTTTTGCGTTTATGGCGGAAGCCGAAATACCCGATTGCAGGGGTTGCAACCTAATAAATTAACGTGAGGTTGGAATTAGGTAGGAAAAAATAAGGTCAAAGATTATTAAAAAAGAGATTGTGGTTGAGGTAACTTTGAGGTTGCAAAAAAAAACAAATCACCAAACAACAACCTCCATATCTTAACGTGAGGTTGGAATTAAAATGAACGCCCGATTAGGGTAAAGCCTGTGTGTGGTTTAGATGCACTTGATAAAACCGGAAACAGATTACGGTGCGCTGCACCTATCAATAATACGGTTTGTTGCTGTTTTACCAAGATTGAAGGGCGCTGCCCCTTGTACGTTACTCTCCAACAGCTATAAAATGGCGCGGTTGGATTTGGATAGGCGCTGCGCACCAAAATATAGGTAGTAGCCAAGTTAAAAGCCCGATTAACAAGGCGCTGCGCACCGAAATACACCCATCCTCCTGTTTAAAGCCTTTTGCAGTAAGCCTTTGCGCAAACTCACAACGCCAACCCCAGGCTTATTTAGCATCTGGCAAGGGTTCATTAACCCTCTTCGGAGTAATCGGTCGCCCCGTCTTCTTCATCGGGCAATGGTAAATTAACCCCGGTTTGACTGCCCATATATCTTCGCCATTTTTCTAAAACCTGTTGCATATCGGCCGGAAGTTCCGCTTCAAAATACAAGTTTTTACCCGTTTCGGGGTGCAAAAAACCCAACACTTGCGCATGAAGCGCCTGCCGGTTTAGCAAAGAAAAACAGTTTTCTACAAACTGACGGTATTTAGTGTAAACCGTACCTTTTACTATGCGGTTGCCGCCATATTCAGGGTCATTAAAAAGCGGGTGCCCCAAATGGCTAAAATGCACCCGTATCTGATGCGTTCTGCCCGTTTCCAGCACACACTCCACTAAGGTAACATAACCAAATCTTTCTAATACTCTATAATGCGTTACGGCATGTTTACCCGCCTCCCCATCGGGGTAAACCGACATAATTTGCCTATAACGGCGGTCGCGTCCTATATTACCCGTTATAGTGCCGGTTTCATTAGGTAAATCGCCCCAAACCAAAGCAATATAACGCCTTATAACCGTATGGTCAAAAAACTGTTTAGCAAGGTGGGTTAAGGCATAATCAGTTTTGGCTATAACCATTAAGCCCGATGTGTTTTTGTCTATCCGATGCACCAGTCCGGGTCTTAGTTCGTTCTCATCGGTATTAATGCCTGATGAAGGATAATTATTTACCGGCAGTTGTTCAAAATGATAAAGCAAACCGTGTACCAAAGTGCCGCTGTAATTGCCGCAACCCGGGTGCACCACCAATCCTGCCGGTTTGTTAATAACCAACACCGTATCGTCTTCAAAAACAATGTTTAAACCAATAGGCTCAGCTTTAAGCATATAGCGTTGTACCGGCTTAGGCAGCACAATAGCAATTTTGTCCATCGGTTTTACCTTATAATTAGGTTTTACCGGATTGCCGTTTACCCGTATAGCGCCTGCCCGAGCCGCATTTTGCAACCTGCTGCGACTGGCTTTTTCTATCCTAAGCGACAAAAACTTGTCAATACGAAGGGGGGCTTGACCGCGGTCTATGGTAAGGGTAAAATGCTCATATTGCTTTTCGTCATCGTCTTGTTCGGGGTCATCTTCGGCAAGCAAATCCTCTTCGTCAGTAAAAACATCAAGTATATCAGGCATGGTAAAATAGTAATTGTTAGAAAAGGAAGGTAAAAGCATACAAAAGCGTATGCTCATGGTTTGCAATTACACACCTTAACAAAAAAAGAGGCAAATGCGTTTGGTTAGTTGCTTATTTTATGGAGTTATAGCCAATTTTTTACCTGTAAGCCAGTTAATAACCAAGGTTTTATTGTCGGTCAGTTTTCCTATATCGTAGTAATTAGAATACTCAAACGAGCGCGCTCCTTGCATAGGTATGCGCGAAACCGTGCCGGGCGGCAAAGGAGAAGCATGAATGAGGTAAATGTCAGTTCCATCGTAATACAAATACCCAACATGGTAATTAAACCCAATGAAATACAAGCCCACACCTTTCTTTTTCAGCAAAACTTCCACCTCATCAGGGTTTACACATCGGGTAACATTTTCAGTACCGGCAAGTGTACGCACAATACTTTCTGCGCTTTGTTGCGATAATTTAATTCTATCCACTATTAACCCGGCTTCGGTAAGCATGGTAACCACAAAATAACTACAGGCAATTCTGCCGCTGCCCGGACTTGCGGTAGTACCTTCTTTATCAAAACCGGTTCCGTACCAATAATAAACAATATCATTAGCCACAATTTCTTCCAAATACCTACCTGCCAGTGTCAGTGTTTCTTGCTTTTCCTGTTCGGTTTTAGCTTTTTTATAGACTTTGGCAAAATTGGTTTGCTGTTCCTTAATATCGGCAAGGGTAAGCTGATAGGCTTCACTCATCGTTACCGATTTAGTTTCCAAAACAACCCTTTCGGGCAGGTTTGCGCTATTTGCGTCGTTTGGAGCAGATATTTTATCAGTTACGCTTTGCGAATTTGTAGTTTGAGGTTGGTTTATAGAAACAATTAAGTAACCTCCTGCCGGTAATTGTTCGTTTTCTTTTACATCAGTTCTTATGCCCACAACGCGGGTTTGGTTAAAAATCTCTATACTCACGTTTTCTGCGGCAGTTGCATTACTGTTTTCAGTGGTGGTATTTGGTAAAGATGAAGAGGTTTCCAATTCATTTACCACCGTATTTGCTGTTTCTAATTCTGCTGCTGTTGAGCTTTCATTAGCAGACTTTTCAGATACTTGTAAATCTTTGGGTTGTTTTTCGGGCTTTTG
>DDVC01000228.1 GCA_002345145.1 Bacteroidetes bacterium UBA2322 | reverse complement strand
GCAAAATAGAAGGCAAAATAGAAGTAATAAAAAATGGGATAAGGTCGGGTTTAGAGATAGCCGTTTTGTCAAAACTGACCGGGCTGCCGGAAGATGAAATTGTGCGAATAATAAACGAAGACTGATACAGGCTGTGTACCTATATCGCTAAGGCGTATCCACCTGAGCCTGTACACATAGTGCCGATGCCATTGCAGCCATCTACCTTGGTGGCGTGCCAAACCACACCAAGCAATGCATTAGTAAAAACGAACATGCAGCATGAGTGCCAATGACAATTTTACCACCCTAAACACAACAAGGCGTTATCAGCCGCGCCGCCATGATATGCTCCTTTTTTGCCACTTGCAAAAACCTGCAATTTAACCCCTTCAACCGGCTAAAAAATGTCTTGCAGAAAATAGGCACATACCCCATCAACAAAATTGCTGACCCCTGCCTCGTTTCGAGTTTAATCTCATTTTTTATTTTCTAAATAAATATTAATATGTATTTTTTATTTTGTACTAATTGTTGCCATTATCTCCTCAAAACTCTCAATCCCTGATTTCAAGTTTTCAATAATATCGTTTGCTAATAAGTCAGGGTCGGGTAAATTGTCAAGGTCGGTGAGGCTCTTGTCTTTTATCCAAGTAATGTCCAGGCTTGTTTTGTCTCGTTCCATTATTTCGTCATAGGTGAATTTTCTCCAACGTTCTTCGGGATTACTGTCTGCGTTGTATGTTTCTTTCCGCTTGTTGATGTTGGTCGGGTTGTAGCAGTCAATAAAATCTTTCAGGTCTTCAAAACGCAATGGGTTTTTCTTCAGTGAAAATTTGATGTTGGTTCTGAAATCGTAAAACCATATCTCTTTTGTCTGTGCGTTTTTAGATGCGGGTTTGTTGTCGAAGAACAACACGTTTGCTTTTACACCTTGCTTATAGAAAATGCCTGTGGGTAAACGGAGAATGGTGTGGAGGTTGGTTGTTTCTAATAGTTTCTTTCTGATGGTTTCTCCGGCACCACCTTCAAACAATACGTTGTCGGGCAATACTACTGCGGCTCGCCCATCTGATTTCAGCATCGTGCGAATGTGTTGCACAAAGTTCAATTGCTTGTTGCTGGTCGTTACCCAAAAGTCCTGACGGTTATAGGTTAAATCTTCGCTGTCTTGTTCGCCATCGTCATTGGTGAAGGTCATACTGCTTTTTTTACCGAAAGGCGGATTGGCTAATACATAATCCACTCTCAAACCACTGTCCGAAATCAATGCATCGGCAGGAGAAATAAAGTTGTCGCTTTCAAAGTCGCCAATGTTGTGCAGAAACAAATTCATCAAAGCCATTCTTCTTGTTCCGGCTACAATTTCATTTCCGAAAAAGGTTTTGTGCTTTAAAAATTCCTTTTGCTCACGGTTTAGGGAGTAGTTTTCGGGATTGGCAATGAAGTCATAAGCCGCCAAAAAGAAACCGCCTGTTCCGCAAGCAGGGTCGGCTATGGTTTTCATGGGTTCGGGTCTTACACATTCTACCATGGCACGGATTAAGGCTCTGGGCGTGAAATACTGACCTGCACCGCTCTTGGTATCTTCTGCATTTTTTTCCAACAGTCCTTCGTAAATTTTCCCTTTTACATCGGCTCCCATTGTGCTCCATTGCTCCTTGTCAATCATATCAATGAGCTTAAAGAGCTTGGCAGGGTCTTGTATTTTATTCTGGCTCTTGATGAAGATTTGACCCAACACGCCTTTCGATTGCGATAATTCTCGTAACAAATTGGTGTAATGATTTTCCAATTCCGCCCCACGTTTAGCAACCAAACTTTCCCAGTTGTATTCTTTTGGAATGGGGAGTTTACGATTGTATGGCGGTTTGCTAAACTCGTCTGCCATTTTTAGGAATAGCAGGAAGGTGAGTTGTTCCAGGTAGTCGCCATATCCTACGCCGTCATCACGTAAAACGGTGGCAAAACTCCAAACTTTGGAAATGATAGCCGATGTATTGTTGCTTTCGTTGCTCATTATGTTACTTTATTTGTTTCGCCCCGCTGGGGCTATTTGTTAATGGTTTGTTTGTTGTTGTTATTGGCTATTAACGTTTCGCCCCGATGTGGCTTTGGGGGGTACTTTTTTTGCTATTAACGTTTCGCCCTGCTGGGGCTATTTTTTAATGTTTTGTTTGTTGTTGTTATTGGCTATTGACCTTTTGCCCTGCTGGGGCTATTTGTTAATGTTTTGTTTATTGTTATTGGCTATTAACGTTTCGCTCCTATTGGGCTGAACTTGAATTTGTATGCTCATTTTGTTTACCTTATTTTAGCTCCGGAGGAGCGTTATGTTAATAGATTATTCATCATTTGATTCGTTTAGCTCCGTAGGAGCGACACCAACATCTTCAAATATATATTCGGGTTTGTAATCAATTTCATAGGCATTGAGGAATTCAATATATTCTTCTCTGAACGTTTTCTTTTTGTGGTGTTCTTCCTGATTGAGTATATAATTAACAACTGATTGTATTTGTGATTGCCCTATGGTAAAAGCTCCGAAACCGGTTTGCCATTCAAATTTACCCATCACAAATTTTTGCTCATTTATCCATTTTGATGAATTTGCTTTAATGTCGCGAATCAAATCAGAAAGCGTACAATCGGGTTTTAATCCGATAAGCAGGTGCAGATGGTCGGGCATGCCGTTTATAACCATCAGTTTTTGGTTTTTGTTGGTGATAATTCCGGTGATATATTGGTATAGCTTTTCTTTCCATTTTGGGGAAATGAGATTGGCTCTGCCTTTTACAGCGAAGACTGCGTGGACATACAATTGGGTGTAGGTATTTGGCATTGTATTTGTTTTTGTGTCGCCCCGCCGGGGCTATTTGTTAATGTTTTGTTTCTTGTTGTTATTGGCTATTGACGTTTCGCCCCGCTGGGGCTTTTGGTGGTTGATGCTTTTATTTTTTATTGGCTATTAACGTTTCGCCCTGCTGGGGCTATTTGTTAATGTTTTGTTTCTTGTTGTTATTGGCTATTGACGTTTCGCCCCGCCGGGGCTTTTGGTGGTTGATGCTTTTATTTTTTATTGGCTTTTCGCCCCGATGGGGCTGCTTTTTCCCGTTCTGCTTTTATTCTTTCCAACAAAACCGAAGCAGGTTCATCATTTGGGTCTTGCGGTACCAATTTGCCTTCAAATGCTTTTTTTAATATGCTTTGACGAAGGGCTTCGGCTTGTTGCAGGCTGGTGCTGATGCTTTCTTCTATCTTGTCGCAAACCGATAAGCGGCTTTCGATTTCGGAGACGATAAGTTGTTGTTCGTAGAGAGAACAAAATTGAAATTCTAAAGGCTCAATATTTTTGTTATTTATTTGCGGAACACTTGATCCATCATAGATTTTACCCAAATCCAATTTCATAAACCAATAAAATAGGTATTTACCATCAACATTTTCATTTGGTAGCGCACCCATAAGGTTTAAATCGAATGATGCATCCCTTGAAAGAATTCTTTTTTTATTTGTTAAAATAGCACCGCCTCTTTTAGGGAAGATTACAGTTCCTTTAGGATAAATTTTAATTTTCAGTTGTTTAGCTTCTTCTACTGTCAAAAAATGTTTAGTGGTTTTCATTTCAACATCATTCCCCTCTAAATTCATATCACTGACTTTATAAAATTGTAGTTTCCCATTACCACTAATATTTTCAAACCCTTTTGGAGTATTTCCACTAACTACGGACACTATTTCACCAAATGGTGAAATCTTAATTTTATCTTCCGAATTGGTGAGTTTCCCCTCAAACGCCCATTTCAACACCGCCTGCCTATAGACTTTGAGTTGCTGCTGTGCAGTTTTCAGGCTTTCAATGCCTTTATCCAAACTGCTGAACAACTCTTCTATTTTGGCTACTATGCGGTGCTGCTCTGGAAGCGGGGGGACGGGGAATTTGAAATTCGCTGTTTGATTTGGATTTGCTCTTGTAAGGGAACCGCCTACTCCTGAAATGGTTTTCATAAATCGGGTATGAAAATCATAACATAGCAAATACAATCTTAGATATTTGGGATTTATTGCAGAGCCATCAAATATTATCCATTCACCAGATCCAATTTGTCTATACCCTTGACTTTTACTTACTATCCAGCTTCGTTGAATGTGTGGAACTATGCGAGATAGCAAAACGTCATTTTCACTGACCACTTTTTTAGATGACCCTATATTTTCTCCTTTTATTATTTCAGGTTTACCGCTATCATAAGCTGGAATGCTGAAAAGCTCGAACACTTCTTCTTTAAACTTCGAAGGGTCAACTGAACCTGTAGCTTTCTTCATAAAAAAGCCCAATTCAATTTCGGACCACCCATCTGGTATTTCTCTTTCTTCACTCATTATGCTGCCCATTTGTTGATAACAATAAAGCCCATAGGGCTGAAACGTTAATAGAATAAAATAACCACCCGATGCCATACAACCCCGTAGGGGTGACACATTTCACCAAATTGTAAACCCCTGCTCTGGCTAATGGTATTTTGCCCATTGTCCATTCCGGTTGACCTGTCGCCCCTAACGGGGCTGATTTGAATTTATTCATTTTCACTCTATTGACCTGTCGCCCCTAACGGGGCTGATTTGTTACGATGCCAGTGCTTCGTTTAATTCGTTAATAATCGTTTCCATTTCATCGCCAAAAAGTTGCCACATTTTGCCTCGTCCGCCTTTGGCATCAAAAGGCGTGTAGTCCAAATCATCGGCTTCTACGTGCACCGAAGTGGCAATCTGTTCTTTCAGCATATAGAGCCAGTCCATTTGGTCTTTGGTGAATTTCAGCGTTCCGGCTTGTTTCTTAAACAGCCATTGCTGAAAATTGCGGTCAACGGTTTTGTCGTAAGGCGTTAGTGCGGTATCAATACCAGCCACCTTGCGAATGAGTGATACCAGTGCCACCATTTCGTTTTTGGGTTGTCCGCTTACGTTTTCCAATTGCTCATAAGCCCGCCATACACTCAAAGGGGCAAGAGTGGGTTTGTCCAACACAATTTTCTCTACCAACTCTTTAATCATTGCAAAGGTGAGTTCACGCCTTTGGAAGGGTTGTCCGTAAAAAATCTGCAAGGCAACAATTTCATCTTTGTGGCTTTCTATCCATTCCTTAAAAGCGGTAACGGTTTCGTTTGCCTTGTCTTTGTTATCTTTGTCCCAGCCCACATTTACCAGTTCATCGGGGTTGAGCAGGTCAATTTTTTGTTCGTGTGCCTTCCGCACATTTTCAATGTATTCGTTCAGTTCACCCGTAAATACTTTGGCGGCTTGGTTTCGTAGTTGTTCTAATTGTTGGGTAATTGCTGCTTCAATTAGTATGGGCGGTTCGCCGCGTTTTTCTTCCGTTACTTTTTGTTCAATGGCTTCTATGGTATCGGGGTTGTAGGCATTCAATAAATCTTTCACCACAGTGGAAAGGGGAATACCGCCCGATTTTTCTTCAAATTGTTTTTTCTCTTTTTCGGTAATCTGTTTGTCTAATCGGGTCAGGCGGTTTGCCAAAGATGTAAACAAATCTTCGTCTCTTGCACCTACCGCCACAGCAGCCAGCAAATCCTTCAGGGGCACACCGGGCTTTTTCTCCAACGGGCGGCTGTCGGTTTTTAAACTTTTGGTTACGCCAATGGCATCAACAATTACAAAATGGTCTTTGGTCAGTTTGGCACAGGGCGACACTTTTTTCAAATCGTCAAAATTGATAACCCGTGTGCCACGTCCTTTCATTTGTTCAAAGTAGTTGCGGCTTTTTACATCACGCATAAAGAGCAAACATTCTAACGGCTTCACATCTGTACCCGTGGCAATCATATCTACCGTTACGGCAATGCGTGGGTGATAATCGTTTCGGAATTGAGCCAAAACCGATTTTGGGTCTTCGTTGGCTTTGTACGTCACTTTTTTGCAAAAGCGGTTTTCCTCGTTAAACTCTTCTCTTACAATTTGAATAATGTCATCAGCGTGGCTGTCGGTTTTGGCAAAAATCAACGTTTTGGGCACTTCAAAATTGCCGTTTTGGTCGTAGCGGTCAAGGAACATCTGTGGCAGATGCTCTTTGAATGTGCGAATGACCAAACGGATTTGGTTGGGGTTTACAATGTCTTTATCCAACTGTTGTGCAGAGTAGTATTCATCTTCGTCCTGCAATTCCAGTCGTTTCTTGCGGCTCAGGCGTTCACGGTGTTCTACATATTCTCCTTTCCAAAGCGTGGCGCCTTGTTGAGTTATTTTCGTGTCAATCAAATACACATCATAACCCACATTTACGCCATCGGCTACTGCCATTTCGTGAGAGTATTCCGAAACCATATTTTGTTTGAAGTAGGCAATGGTTCGGGCATCAGGTGTGGCGGTCAAACCAACCTGAAAAGCATCAAAATAATCCAGCACTTGCATCCATAGGTTGTAAATGCTTCGGTGGCATTCGTCAATGACGATAAAGTCAAAAAATTCTATCGGTAGTTTTTCGTTGTATTCTACCGGTGGCACTTCTTTGGGCTGCCACTTTTCGTTAGGATTATCTTCTTCGGCACTTTCGTCAAGGTCTTGTCCTTTCAGCACAGCATACAAGCGCTGAATGGTGCTGATGTAAACGTGGTTGTCGTCGGGTATATGCTTTGATTTCAGGCGGTGAACACCATATAACTCTGTAAACTTACGGTTGTCGTCATTGGGCAGATAGCTCATAAATTCCTGCTCCGCCTGTTCACCAAGGTTTTTGGTGTCCACCAAAAAAAGAATACGTCTTACCACATTGTTGTTGTTATCGTCTTTCAGTTTTAGCAAACGATATACAGAAGTAATTGCGGTAAACGTTTTGCCCGAACCGGTAGCCATTTGTATCAAGGCTCTCGGTTTATTTTGCTTGAACGATTTTTCAAGATTGGTGATGGCGTTTATCTGGCAATCACGCAGTCCTTCTTTGGGTAAATTATCTAAGTCTTGCAATGCAGCCCGAACCGATTTGGTTTTCTTCAACCAGTTACGAAGTGTTTCTGGTCGGTGAAAGGTGAAAACATTTCTACCTCTTGGTTTCGGGTCTCTGAAATCGGTAAGCGTGGTTACTTCTCCGGTGCTTAAATACACAAAAGGGAGTTTTTCGTTGTTCAGATATTTTAGTTTAGCCGTTGCATAGTCTTCAGCCTGGTCTTCGTGAACAGTTAGTTTGTGTCCTTCTTCCTCTCGTTTGGCTTCAATAATTCCAACGGGTTTTCCGTCAACAAACAGCACATAGTCAGCAGGTCCAACATCGGTGCTGTATTCACGAACCGCCACACCAATGCCTGCACTCAAATTAATTTTTGATTTCGGCTGAACGAGCCAACCGCAGGCAATCAGTTGTCTGTCGATGTTATCTCTTGCTATTTGTTCGGGGTTTTGGTTGGTCATTATTTATTTGAATATCATATATAAAAAACTATTTTTATTAGTTGATGGATTGGAAAAAACGGCTCTTTTGGTTATGCGAAAGGTCAGCTTGTGTGTTGGGCAAAACCAAATGTGTCGGTTGAGCGGCTGGTTAAACGAAATTTTAAAAAATGCGAAGGGTCAACTTTTTCAATTTGGTAGTCAGTCCGCTTGGTTGATAAGGTCTGTGTGTAGAGTCCATTTTTATTTATTGTCTTGCTGTATCTTCTGTTTATTTAGCATTGGTAGTACCGGGAGTCTGTCTTAGAACTACGTTTCACCTACAAAAATACGGCTATCAAAGGAATATGCATGCGTTTTAAGCAACTTTTTTAAGGAGTATATTTGGGGAACGGAAAAAAAGCGTGGCTTAAAAAGCAAATATAGCGGTTTAGTAGTTTCTTTTTTGGGGAAAACAGCAAAGCACGTACTTGCAAGAACTTTTTGAATGCTTGTTTGTCAAGCATATTTATCAATCTGCGGAAATTATAGGTAAAAATATCAGCCAAACATCGACGGTGTCCCTTTTTGTGATTAATTATTAAAATTTGTTTCGAAACCGCCATTGTCGTTTAATGATGCTATAAGGTTTTTTTTTGTAGTTGTCTTAGTTAGCTTGTATATTGGCTTTGTTTTGTATCCACCCAAGCCAATACACATACTGCCTGCGCCATTGCAGCCCTCTACCTTGGCGGCGTACCAAACCACACAAAGTAATGAACAAGCAAGCACAAACACGCAGCATGAATGCCCAAGAACAATTTTACCACCCTAACCACAATAAAACAGAATTATGGGCATACCTAATCATTTGCCCATTTTACCCCAAACCAAATGCACCAACATTGCCAAACCTAAGCGCCATAACAACCCCCAAAAAGTACCCATTGGGGGGCAACCGAGAGGCTCAATTCTGCAATAGTTGTCGGGTAGTGGTTCGTTTTTTTTTGATTAACAGTTTTAGGGGTTACCTACTTACTGCTATTGTTTGCGTCCATTGGGGCAGTAGCGCAGTAAACTCTTGTTGTATGGCTTCGCCGTTGTCTTGTTCGTACCAATCCATTAATTGTGTTACCACGTCCATGTAGGGCTGGGTGGGGTTGGCTTTGTAGGCGCGCATAATGGCTTGTGCCCCATCAGGACGCGGACCCCATGTGCCCAAAACGGTTAAAAATCGGGCATCTAAACAAATTAGTTTGGGTATTGCCCGCGAGTTGGCTTCGCCCAAAAAATCGTCCATAATAAGGGGGTGTTCATCGCGCAGCAAAATGCGCAGCTCAATAAGGGGGTTTTGGTCTGCCATTCGTTTTATGATGGGCAGGTTAATGGCAACATCGCCGCACCAAGCCTCGGCAAGTACCAACCAAATCATTTTTTCAGAAACGCCGGTAAGGGCTATGCGCGTGGGTTGGGTTATTGAAACTGAGTTCTGTACTTTATCTATGATATTGCGGTTTTTTCGGGTATAGTTCACCATTGGTTCGGAGTGGTTGCTGCCGGTAGTTTTGTTTTGGGCAAGCAATTCATCGGTAAGTTGCAGGTATTGGTTGTAGGAGAGGGCGTTTTTTAGCAGGGCAGGGGTAATAAGCGGGTGCGTGTTGGGCATAGTGTTTTGAATTGGGTGGTACAATGCCTGCAATAACCCAAACAGGAGCTAAATGTTTACCAAAACCACCATTTATTTTTGGGAAACCCGATGTAAAAACCGTCATCGGCTTGTTTAACGGGGTAAACCGGTACCGAAAATCCTTCAACTGTTTGCTCTTTTCCCGATTGCAGGTTAAAACAAAACCGGTGCAATGGGCAAACTACGCAGCCATCGGCACTGAGCCGGCCTTTATCTAATGCGCCGCCGGCATGTGGGCATCGGGCATTGCCGGCGTAGTAAGAGCCTTCGTAATTGGCAAGATACAGTGTTTTACCTGCCACCTCCAATCGGGCAACCGTATTTCGGGCTATCAGCTCTTTTCCCGCATCGGGCAGGGGAGCTATTTTTACCCAGTCATAATCGGGCAGATTTGGCATATTGCAAGGTATCAGTTTAAGATAAAGAGCCAAAAACAAGTTTAGCTAAGGCATAACCAAGTGTGGTCATAATAGCCACCGTAACAAGATTGAGCCACATGCCGGCGCGTGCCATTTGGGGCATAGTTATGTATCCGCTGGCAAAAACAATGGCATTGGGCGGCGTACCCATAGGCAACATAAACGCTGCGCTTGAACCCAGCGTAACCGGTATGGCAAGCAGCACTACCGGTATATTGGCGCCCTCAGCTATGCCTGCCACTACCGGCAGCATAATAGAAAGCAGCGCCACATTGCTCATTAGCTCGGTTAAATATACAATGAGGGCGGTAAGGATGAGCAGCAGCAAAAACGGGTAATAATTGCCCGATGCTATGGTTTTACCTATCAGTTCTACTATGCCCGCTTTTTCCATGGCATCGGCAAGGCTAAGACCGCCTCCAAACAGCAGCAATATGCCCCAGGGTAGTTTTTTGCTGTCTTCCCACCTAAGCAAAAAATTGCCCTCTTTAAAATTTATGGGCAGCACAAAACAGAGCAAACCGCCTATGAGGGCTACGGTAGTATCGGTAAAAACGGCGTTGGGCAGGAGCAATTGCAGCAGGCTTTCTATTTGGGGGCGGAAAATCCAGCCCAAAGCCGTTACAAAAAAGATAGCGCTGATGCTTTTTTCGGCTTTACTCAGTGTACCCAGCGCTACAATTTGCTCATCAATAAACCGCTTTGAGTTAGATAAACTGCCTATATGGTTGGGGTAAATAAATCGGGTAAGCAGCAGGTAGGTAAGCGCCAGCAGTGCCGCAGCTACCGGTACGCCCACCAACATCCACTGCAAAAAGCCTACTTGTATGTTGAGCGATTTTTGCATAAAACCGGCAAAAACGATATTGGGAGGCGTGCCTATAAGCGTACCCATGCCGCCTATATTGGCTGCGTAGGCAATGCTCAACATTAACGAAAGGGCAAACATGCGGAACTGCTGTGGCGTAATATGCGGGTTGTTTTCTATAAGCGTTACTACCGAGGCGGCTATGGGCAGCATCATTACTGTAGTAGCCGTATTGCTTACCCACATGCTTAGTACGCCTGTAGCCAGCATAAAACCGGCAATGATACCATTTGCCGTGGAGCCGGTTAGTTTGAGTATGGTAAGGGCTATGCGCTTGTGCAAACCGGCGCGTTCCATAGTTAAGGCAATAAAAAAGCCGCCCATAAACAAATAAACAATAGGACTGGCATAGGGCGATGCGGCATCTTTTGCCGAGGCTATGCCCAGCGCCGGAAACAACACAATGGGCAACAACGAAGTAACGGGTATGGGCGCGGCTTCGGTAAACCACCATACCAGCATCCAAGCCATGCAAGCAAGCACTTTCCACGCCGCCGGACTTAATGCCGCCGGAGCCGGTAACATTAGCATAAAAGCAAACAATAGCGGTGCCGCTATAAGCGCTATTTTTTTATAGGTAGGGTACATGTGGGGTGGGGTAGAGGGGCGCGTGCTTAGTTTGGCGGCAAAGATACAATTTATTGGTTTGGTTAGCAAGATGCGCTTATTGCACTATAAAACTTACACCTGTTTGCAGATATGCCGATAAAAAAGTGGCTGCCCCATCATCTCGTTTGTTAAATGCAAATTAGCAAAGCCCTTAAATCTGATAAAATTTGCGACTCATTTCTATGGCATTCCTAAACAGTTGAAGTTTGCGGTCTTGCTCCATTTTTTTGAGCAAGCGCGAAACCACCACGCGAGAGGTATTCAAGTCGGCGGCTATTTGCTCATGGGTAATGGTGAGGGTATAACTTCGGTGTGCTTTCAGTTGTCGTTTCAGGTAAAACTCTAAGCGCTCGTCCATAGCTTTAAAGGCAACGCTATCTATCACTTGCAACATTTCTTCAAAACGGCTACGGTAGGTTTCCAGCACAAAGTAGTACCACGATTTATAGTGGCGAACTAATTCGTCCATTAGTTCTATCGGAATGAGTATCAGCTCTGCATCATCGGCAGTTTTGGCGGCAACTTCGCTTACTAAGCTGCGGGCAGCACAAACCATACTTAACGCACATGCCGAACCGGGTTCAAGGTAATACATGAAATACTCGTTGCCCTCCTCATCGGGGCGGTAAACTTTTACCTTCCCCGATGTTACTAATATAACCGACCTAAAGTACTGCCCCGGCTGCATTAACTCTTGCCCCGCCGGAACAGTTTTTAAAGTAGCGTGTTGTGCTATGTAACTTATTAGCTGATGCTCAAAACCCGGAAAAAATTCTTTAAGTTTATCCTGAATGACTGATGAAAGCATTTGTTTGGTTGTTAGTTTTCAGAGGTCAGTTGATAAGCGCCATTACCTATTACTCCCTTCCACAAGCAGCGCTTTTGCCTGCACAGCTATACCCTCGGCATTTACTAACCTACAAACATACAAACCTGCCGGTAAGTTTGCCGCATCAAAATTTGCACGGTAAACCTCATCGGCTTGCACTTCGCCTTCAAAAATTTGGGCTACCATTTTACCGGTAATATCATACACATTCAAACTAAGCCGGTCGTCTTGTGGCCAGGAGAACTGTATGCCGGTACTATGAGCAAACGGATTAGGTGTAACTTGTATCAGGTCGTTGGTAAATGCTGCTTTACCGCGCCCCCTAATGGCTTTGGGCACCCAGAACCAGCCAAGGGTGGACTGTGCCGGATTGCTGCAATCCGTTACCGTTACAATATACCAGCCGGTAGGAAGGTTGCTGATACTGCCCGTGGTGGCAGTAGCCGCTCCTGTCCACACAGTAGGACCCGCCCACTGATACTGATACACACCGCCCGGGCAGGGTTGTCCTCCGCCTACTGCTAATACAATAGCGCCTGTATTAGTACCCGAATCAGACGAAATAGAGCTGCTTACAATATCCAGCACCCCATTAGGGTCGTTACCGCTGCTAAACACCAAGGTACTAACGCCGCAAACATAGGAGTCGCTTATAGTAACACTCCATGCGGCATTATCGCCATAAATAACCTGTATTACTCCCGTAGAAAGTACCGAGTAATACACATATCCACCCGAAATGCTCCATGTATAATTGTACGGAGCCGCACCTCCACTAAAATTAATGATGTTTACATTGTAAAAAGTAGGCAAAAATCCACCTTCGCCTTGACTCACATCTATGTTAGTGCCCGTAAGCGGTGGCGGCACCGTAGTTGGCTCATTTATTGTTACGGTATTGGCGCAGGTGCAACCGTTGTTATCGGTAGTAGTTACTGAGTAAGTGCCGGCTTGTAGTTCGCTAATGTTGGCAGCATTGGCAAAAGGTGCGCCCGGTCCGTTCCATGTATAACTATATGGCGCTGTTCCGCCCGCTGTGGTGGCAGTGGCAGTGCCGTTGGTGCCTCCTATACAGGTTACGTTGGTACTTGTTGCACTGCATACCAAGGGCTGAGGCTGGCTCAGTACAGCAGTGCGCACAATACTGCAACCGTTTTGGTCGGTAATGGTTACTGCATAAAAACCGGTGGGTAAACCGGTAAGGGTATTGGTGCCCGTAACTCCGGTATTCCAGTTGTAGCTGTATGGCGCAGCGCCATTAGCAGGTATTACGGTTATAGAGCCGTTGCTGCCGCCATTGCAGCTAATGTTAAAGCCATTATAGTTTGAGGTAGTTACCGTTGCTGTTAAGAGGCTTACTGTTACGGTAAAGGAGCAAGTTGTTGAATTATTAACCAAATCGGTAGCCGTATAAGTTACCGTTGTAGTACCTAACCCAAAAGCAGAGCCGGGCTGGTGCGTACTCGTTAAAGAAACAGCCACACAGTTATCGGTAGCCGTAGGCGGTGTCCAGTTGGCTATGCCATTGCAACTGATAAGGTTAGCCGGGCAACCGGTTAGGATAGGCGGTTGGGCGTCATTAATAGTAACGGTAAACGAACAAGTAGCCGTATTGTTTGAAGCATCGGTTACCGTATAAGTTACCGTACTGTTTCCGGCAAAAGTACTGCCCGATGTTGTAGAAGGCACAACCGATATTACAGAGCAGTTATCGGCGGTAGTGGGTGTTGTCCAGTTAACCGTAGCATCGCAGGTGGTAGCGGTGCTGTTTTGCACTATATTGTTCGGGCAGGTAATGGTAGGCGGCGTGGTATCTACCCTGTTCACTGCAAACGAACACGTGTTGGTATTGCCATTGCCATCGTTGGCGGTAAGTGTTACCGTTGTAGCGCCTACGCCCGTTAAGGTAATACCGGCAAGAGGAGATTGGGTTACAGCAGGTGTGTTGCAATTATCAGTAGTGGTGGTTGCATTGTAAGCAGGCAGTAAAACCGTACAAGTAGCGCCCAGCGTTAAGGTTTGGGCTGTGGGGCAGGTAATGGCAGGCGGCGTAGTATCTACTCTATTTACCGTAAACGAACAAGTTGCTGTATTGCCATTGCCGTCGCTTGCCGTAAGTGTTACTGTGCTGCTGCCAACGCCCGATAAAGCAACGCCCGATGCCGGCGCTTGTGTTACGGTAGGCGCTGCCGCACAATTATCGCTCACGCTTGCAGCGCTATACGCAGGCAGCGTAGTTGCGCAGTTGCTGTTGAGGGTTAAGGTTTGCGTGGCAGGGCAGGAAATGGTAGGCGGAGTATTGTCCACTCGGGTTATGGTAAAAGAGCAAGTTGCCGTAAGGTTTCCGGCATCAACTGCGGTAAGTATTACGGTACTGCTCCCCACACCCGTTAAAGTAGTTCCCGCAATAGGAGATTGGGTAACGGTGGGCGTACTGCAATTATCGGCAGATGTGCCGCTGTATGCAGGTAATGCCACTGTACAATTAGCGCTAAGTGTTAAAGTTTGTGTGGTGGGGCAGGTAATGGTAGGCGGAGCCGTATCCACCCTGTTCACCGAAAACGAACATGTGCGGGTATTGTTGTTACTGTCGGTAGCGGTGAGCGTTACGGTAGTGCTGCCCACGCCCGTTATCACCGTTCCTGATATAGGCGATTGCGAAACGGCAGGTGTGCCGCAATTGTCGGTAGCGCTTTGAGCATTGTAAGTGGGCAGAGTAGCCTGGCAGTTTGCATTAAGCGTTAGAGCAGCCACACCGGTTGGGCAGGTTATATTGGGTAGCGTTACGTCCACCCGGTTTACCAAAAACGAACAAGTAGCAGTATTACCGTTTCCATCACTGGCGGTTAAAGTAACCGTACTGCTGCCCACACCAGATACAGAGGTGCCCGATACAGGCGATTGCGTAACCGTAGGCGTGGCAGCGCAGTTATCCACTACAGTTGCCCCACTTACATAATTGCCCAATGTGCCGGCGCAAGAGGTATTCAGATTAATGGATTGTGTGCCGGGGCAGGTAAGGGTAGGGGGGGCATTATCAACCCTATTTACCGAAAACGAGCAAGAGGTAGAGTTGCCGTTGCCGTCATTCACCGTAAACGATACTGTTGTAAGTCCAAAGCCCGATATATTAGTACCCGGCAATGGCAATTGTGAAACCGAAGGCGTGCCACAGTTATCCGATACGCTTATTGGCATGTATGTGGGTATAATAGCCGTACAGCCGGCGCTCACGCCCAGCGTTTGCGGACCGGGGCATACCACTGAGGGAGAGGCATTATCTATGCGCGTTGCCTGAAAACTACAGGTGGCGGTATTGCCTGAGCCATCGGAAGCAGTGAGTATTACGGTGGTAATTCCGGCACCCGTTAAAGTTGTGCCTGCTAAAGGCGACTGGTTAACGGAGGTTGCACCGCAGTTGTCTGCTACAGCAGTTGCATTGTAGGCAGGTAGTGGTATAGTACAAGTAGTTCCCAATATGAGCGTTTGGTTTATCGGGCAGCTAATGGTAGGAGCTATGTTATCGGTTCGGTTTACCGTAAAAGAACAAGTAGAGCTATTATTGTTAAAATCGCTGGCAGTAAGCGTAACCGTTACCGAACCCGAGCCCGTATAGGGTGTGCCTACAGATGGCGACTGGGTTACTATGGGGGGATTATTGCAGTTATCAACCGCACTCGTAGGACTGTAAGTAGGCAAACTTGCCTGGCACGAGGCATTTAATAACAAGGTTTGTGTACTTGGACAAACTAAGCTGGGCGGCGTATTATCAATTAAATTGACATTAAAATTGCAGAAAACGGGGTTAAATCCATCATTGGCAAACAAGGAAACCTGCACCACATCGCCCGATACAGAGGTTCCTGCCGCCGGCGACTGACTGAACGTAAGGTTGCTGTTGCAATTATCTACCGCACTCACCAAACTGTAAGCAGGCAGTGTAGCGGCACAACCCGCCCCCTTACTGAGCGTTTGTGTAGAAGGACATACAATAACCGGCGCTGAATTGTCAATTCTGTTGAGTAGTACACTACAAGTACCGGTATTATTGCTGCCGTCTGTGGCAGTGAGCGTTACGGTCAAATTTCCGGTTCCGGTAGTAGTACTACCCACATTGGGAAACTGGGTAAAGGATACCGTTCCACATTCGTCAGATAGTTGTATCGGGTTAAATGAAGGCACAAGCGCCGAACAATTCCCATCTACCGTTACACTGTTTCCGCCCGGACAGGCAATTACCGGAGGTGTAATATCTAATCGGTTTACCGTAAACGAACACGACCTTGTATTGCCCGATGCATCTTGGGCGGTTAATGTTACTGTAGTACTGCCTACGCCCGATACAAAACTGCCCGATGAGGGGGTTTGTGTTACCGAAGGCGTAGTTGTACAATTATCCGATACGCTTGTAGGGTTGTAACTTGGTAATGTTGCCGAGCAAGAAGCATCTAAGTTAATGCTTTGAGTGTTAGGGCATACTATATTGGGTTTAATGGTATCCAATCTGTTTACAAAAAACGAACAAGTTGCTGTATTATTTGGCACATCGGAAGCGGTAAGTATCACCGTAGTTTGCCCAACGCCCGATAAATTACTGCCCGATACCGGACTTTGGGTTATGGTAGGCGCACCGCAGTTGTCATTAGAAGCAGTGGGGTTGTAGGTGGGCATAGTTGTTGAGCAAGTACTGTTTAAGTACAGCTCAAATGGACCGGCAGGGCAGGAAATAGTAGGCGGTGTTACATCATTTCGGTTTACTGAAAACGAACAAGTTGCCGTATTACCACTGCCATCGGTAGCAGTAAGTATTACCGTAGTGGTGCCATGCCCCGATAAAAACGTAGCAGCAACAGGCGATTGAGTTACGGGTTGCAAACTGCAATTATCATTGGCATTAGCCTCTCCGGTATAATTGGGTAAACTAATTTGGCAAGTAGGACCTAAGGTAATGTTTTTTGTGGCAGGGCAACTAATGGTGGGCGGCGTAGAGTCGGTAGCATTAACAAAAATAGATGCCGATGCCGTACAACCCGATGCATACGTAACTGTTACCACATACGTACCGGTTTGCGTGGCGGTAATGCTTTGTGTGTTAGCATTACCCCCTTGAGCGTTCCACTGATAACCGGCAAATGCAGTGGCTACCAACTGCACACTGCCACCCGGGCAAAAAGTGGTAGGCCCGCCGGGGTTTATGGTGGGTAATGTTACAGTGCTTGAGGAAACCGTATAGGCATAGTTTGACCCGCCATTATTTAGTATGCTTAGCGTGTTCATATCATGCGCTACCTGCCCGTAAGTAGTTACATCTGTCGTAATCTGCAACAAAGTACGGTTGCTGGAATACGCATAATACCTTACTGTAGTGCCGGCTGAAAAAGCCGGTATATCGGCAACTCCGCTTGAACCCGTAAACACAACTTGAACAAGCGACGAAGTAGCAAAATTATCCGTTGTATAACGCACATAACCAAACTCTCCAACAGAGGGTGTAGCCGAAAAACCAACAAAAATCTGTACTACCTGATTGGTTCCGGGACTAATGGTACAAGCGCTTACACTACTAATGTTTTTAGGATTGTAGGTGGTTTCTAATACGCTCATAAACAAATTATTGGGCGCAACTTTGTCTTCTACGTTAAAAGTGTAATACCGGTTCAGTGTAGTGGCGGCCAAATTACCCGATACACCACCATTGCTGCTATTATATAAGGCAGAACATGAGCCGCTTACCGGCTGAATAACCGTGTTTAACGGCAATGGAGTAGAACAATTACCTGCATTAAAAGGTCGCCACACATTGCCCGGAAAACTGCAATCTGCCGGAAACTCCCAAGTAGTAGCGGAAGAACTCTGATTGGCTAAAATGCGAGCCTGCCTAAACGCGCCATAATCAATAAGATTGGTGCAATTAAATGGGCTACCACTTAGGTTATTCGTTGCTACTGAGCTGGGCTGTGCCAACACTTCTTGATAGCATACAGCGATGCCGATGCACAATAACATCGAAAATAGTAAAACTTGTAAATACCTGTTCATGCTTAATTGCATTTAGAGTTGAGTTGTGAAATAGTGTTGATGTTGCTTGTATGATTAAATTTTAAAAAAAATCTTTACCAACAAGCGATATTTAGGGCCTTTTCATATTTCTTAAGGAACAGGCAACAAGATAGTTACTTGTTTCTTCAATATCGGGGCAAATCTAATCATTATCATACGATTGTCTTTTTTTTTTGTAAAACAAATTCAGCATAAATTTATCTCGCATATCAATTAAGTAGAATAATGCTGGATTTGCTTTTTTGTTTTCCTGAACACATATCACTTTATTTTCCTGTAATTCTTGCTTCACTGCCTAAAAGCAAATTAGCGTAAGCAACCTTGCATTATCAGGAATGACACAGCAGGCTCGCAATAAAGTAGAACAATATCGGGCATTTTTGTACCTTTGCGGCATTATTAACAAATAAATTGAAACATAAGCAATGGGCAGAGTTCTCATCATTGGCGCCGGCGGCGTAGGAAATGTAGTGGTAAAAAAATGTGCCATGAACCCCGATGTTTTTACCGACATCATGCTGGCAAGCCGAACCCTCTCTAAATGTGAAGCCATAGCAACCCAAATAGGCGGCAACCGTATTAAAACTGCACAGGTAGATGCCGATGATGTACCGCAATTGGTAGCCTTAATCCAATCATTTAAGCCCGATTTGGTCATCAATGTTGCTCTGCCCTACCAAGATTTACCCATTATGGATGCCTGCCTCGAAACCGGCGTACATTATTTAGATACCGCCAACTACGAACCCAAAGACGAAGCTAAATTTGAGTATAGCTGGCAGTGGGCATACAAACAACGCTTTCAAGAGCGAGGCATTATGGCGCTGCTGGGCTGTGGTTTTGACCCGGGCGTAACCGGCGTGTTTACCGCTTATGCCGCCAAACATCATTTTAGCGAAATGCACTATTTAGATATTGTGGACTGCAACGCCGGCAACCACGGCAAAGCCTTTGCCACCAATTTTAACCCCGAAATTAACATCAGGGAGATAACCCAAAACGGTAAATACTATGATAATGGACAGTGGGTTGAAATTCCGCCCATGTCGGAACATAAACCCATTGCTTACCCCAATATAGGCGAACGCGAATCTTATCTGTTGTATCACGAGGAATTGGAATCGCTGGTAAAAAATTTTCCTACCATTAAACGCGCCCGATTTTGGATGACCTTTGGACAGCAGTACATTACCCACCTTACCGTGCTGCAAAATGTGGGTATGACGGGCATTAAACCCATTAAATTTCAGGGCATAGATATTGTACCGCTCGAATTTTTAAAAGCCGTTTTGCCCGAACCCTCCTCACTGGGTGAAAATTACACCGGCGAAACCTCTATTGGTTGCCAAATTAAAGGGTTGGATAAAGAGGGCAAAGACTTAACCTATTTTGTTTACAACAACTGTAGCCACGCCGAAGCCTACCGTGAAGTACAAGCACAGGCGGTTTCTTACACTACCGGCGTGCCCGCTATGATTGGCGCTATGCTCATGCTCAAAGGCGAATGGATGCGACCGGGCGTTTTTAACGTGGAAGAGTTTAACCCCGACCCATTTATGGATTTGCTCAACAAACACGGCTTGCCCTGGCACGAAATTTTACATGCCGAGCTGCCTCATGAGTATCCAGCTTAAAGTTTATTTGTCTTTGATTTGATGTAGCAAAGCCTTCAATCAGCCTTGCTCTAAAACGCATGACACATCAAAACAAAGCGAACCACGCCCTTGTTATGGTTGTTTTACCCGCAAACAACACAATACACCATAATGACCACCAAACAAGTAATAGCCGTAATAGCTCCTAAAACACCCCATTTTGTAGGCGATGGTTTTAGGGTACATAACTTTATACCATCGGTATATCCGCTGAGTATGCAGCGCATGGACCCGTTTATTATGCTGGATTACAACAGTAAATTTTATTTTTCGCCCAGTAAAACGCCGCGCGGCGTTAGCCCACACCCACACAAGGGATTTGAAACGGTTACTATTGCCTACAAAGGTAAAGTAGCCCACCACGATAGCACCGGCAACAGTGGCGTAATTGGCGAGGGCGATGTGCAATGGATGACCGCTGCCGCCGGTTTGCTGCACAAGGAATACCACGAAGAAAATTTTAGCAGGCAAGGCGGTGAGTTCCAAATGGTGCAATTGTGGGTAAACCTACCCGCAAAACATAAACTTACTCCGCCCAAATATCAGGCAATTGAACATAACCAAATGGGTATGTATAAATTGCCCGATAACGGCGGACTGATAGAGGTTATTGCAGGTCAATATGAAAACGTCAGCGGAGGCGCCAGTACTTTCACCCCCATTCACCTCTACAATGCCCGATTAAACAAAGGCGCTGAGGCTGTTTTTTCCTTTCCGGCACATTACAATACAGCCTTGTTGGTCATTGAAGGCTCTATTTTGGTAAATCACACCACCAAAGTTGCCACCGACCACTTTGCTCTGTTTGCCAATGAAGGCGAGCGTTTTACCCTCTCTGCTACCGAAAATGCAGTGGTACTCCTGCTCAGCGGCGAACCCATTGGCGAGCCTATTGCCGCACATGGTCCGTTTGTAATGAACACCAAAGCCGAACTTTTACAGGCTTTTGCCGAGTTTAGCGCAGGTAAGTTTGGCGAATTGGTATAAAAATGGTTTTCCTCAAAGGGAAGCACGTGGTTATTCTATTCGGGATTCTGCATACCTACACCCAAACCCATATCTGTACAGACGAACAGACCGCAAATCGCTACTTCAACTTTTTCTTTGCGTCTTTGCGAAAATCAAAAAAGGAATAAATCTGCCATTTAACCCAAAAACTCCTTATCACAGCCAACCATTTGTTTGTGGTATTCGTCTTTATGGTGGTTTCTAAATTCATGCACCAATGAAAAAAATACTTTCCCTCTTCGTTCTGCTTACTTTTACCCTCTTTTTCCAAACAGGTTGCGAAAAAGAACCCGATACCCCACCCGTAGTCATTAACGAAACACCCCAAGAGGTGAGTTTTATTATTAACGGCGGCACCACCTACAACAATAAGTATATTACCTTTTCAAACTTCAACACCGTTGTTACCCAAAGCTCGTTTAATGATACTACGGGCGTTTCTACGGTAAAAGCCTTAGGGCAGTGGGACAACCTAAATGTGTTTATGGAAGTTTTTTTTCCAAACGATACTACCGGTTATTATATGATTGAGGAGCCGCAACCGCCACTTTTTGAAATACCCGAAGACCGGTTTTTCCGCCTCATTTTGGGCAGTAATGAAATGTACTTGAAGTATATAAACCTAATAATAACCCAGTACGGCAAACCCGGTGAGCGCATAAAAGGCACATTCAACGGACAAATGTACGATTACTCAGCAAACGGAAACGGTGAGTTAATTTATATTAACAACGGCAAATTTGACATCATAAGAACACATTAATAGTGGTTAGTGGATAGTTCTTATAGATGCTATTTGGTATATATAGTAGATAGTATTTGCTACTAACAACAAATGCAAATATGAAGTCTTGCTCCCCCTCTTTGCGATAAATCGGTAGGTAGAGACGGCGATTTATTGCATCTAAATGCCTATTTACCGGAGTTGTTTGCGGGGGCACGAAACAACGGCAAGCGGTTAGGGGTGAGTTCTTATTTTGAGTTCACTAAAAAAAGGCAT
>DDVC01000057.1 GCA_002345145.1 Bacteroidetes bacterium UBA2322 | reverse complement strand
GCAAAAAAAGGAGATGTAATTTATTGCGACCCACCTTACTACGGCAGATATGTGGATTACTATAACGGGTGGACTGAAAAAGATGAAGAACTTCTATTTAACCTGCTACAAGAAACAGAAGCCAAATTTGTTTTATCAACTTGGCATCACAATGATTACCGAGAAAATGAAATGGTTAAGAAATTTTGGAATAAATTTACTATCTTAACAAAAGACCACTTTTATCATGCAGGCGGTAAATTAGAAAATAGAAAAAGCATTGTTGAAGCCTTAGTTTTTAACTTTGACCTTGACAAAAAAATAGCGCAGCATAATCACGGAATAACTGAAAAACCAAAGCAACTTTCTATTTTTGAGTTCAAAAAAGAAGATATACCAACGCCCAACAGCGCTTAGGCATAATTATCACCCCATTCACCATTTTCCATTTTCCATTTACCATCAAACATAAATCGCATGAAAATCATTATTGTGGACGACGACGTGGTAATGCTGCAAGCCATTAAAACCATGTTGAGCAAAAATGGCTATCAGGTTTTTGCCACCACCGATGCCCAAGACGCCTTAGATACCTTAGAAGAAGAGGAATTTGACCTCATTATTTCCGATATAATGATGCCCTACATATCGGGCATAGAGCTGTTGAGCGCCATTAAAAAAGCCCGAAAAAATCTGCCCATCATCATCATATCGGCATTAGACCAACAAGAAATTGTGCTTACCGCTTTTGAAGAAGGCGCTGATGATTTTGTGAAAAAACCGATTAGCCTAAACGAGTTGCTGCTTAGGGTAAAACATGTTTTGAGCAAAAAAAGGCTCAATTCATAACCAACCCATAGCTACCCGGCTGCCTATTATGCTGCTGCTTACGCCCCACCCTTGGCAAGACTATCAACTGATAGATACCGGTGGTTTTGAAAAATTAGAACGATTTGGGCAGTACATTTTGCGCCGCCCCGAACCGCAGGCTATTTGGTCAAAATCCTTAACCGATGAGGAGTGGCATAACCGGTGCGATGCTTGGTTTGTGCGCAAAAATGCTGCCTCCGGCAATGCCCCCGATACCAACGAAAGCGGACAGTGGCACCTTAAACCCAATATGCCCCAACAATGGTGGGTGCAGTATGCCTATAAAACCATGCACCTCCACTTTAGGCTGGGGCTTACCGGCTTTAAACACGTGGGTTTATTTCCGGAACAAACCGAAAATTGGAATTTTATTTTTGACCGGCTCACGCACCTGCAAGCCAATACCAACACCCCGGTAACGGCGTTAAACTTGTTTGCCTACACCGGTGGTGCTTCATTGGCTGCTAAGGCTGCCGGCGCTGATGTGGTACATGTGGACTCGGTAAAACAGGTAATTCACTGGGCTAAGCAAAACATGGAAGCATCGGGTTTAACCAATATCCGCTGGGTGGTAGAAGATGCCCTCAAATTTGCCGAAAAAGAGGTAAAACGCCAAAAACAATACCACGCCCTTATCCTCGACCCGCCCGCTTACGGCAGAGGACCCAACGGCGAAAAATGGCTGTTAGACAAGCATTTAGACCAGTTGCTGCACTATTGCAGCCGTTTGTTACTGCCCGGCGGCATTTTTGTCATCAACCTATACTCGCTGGGGCAATCTGCCCTAATGCTCAGTAATCTGCAACAACAGCATTTTCCGGCAGCACAAACTACCCAATGCGGCGAGCTGTACTTGCCCGATGAGTTTGGCAAAAAACTCCCGTTAGGCATTTTTTTGCGGTTGGTAAATGGGGGGTAGTACACTGCTCATCGGGGTATTTGGCGGCTTCTAAACTCGTGCAGCCGGTTTCGGATACCCGCATCATAACCGTTGTAGATATTGGCAGTAGAATCTATCATTTCTTGAAGGCTTTTTACCAGTGTTTCTACCTCGCCTTTAAACTCAAAATTAACCTGCTCGTTTACTACCGCCTTGTAACGGCAAAGGTGGTAAATAACCGGAAATTTGCCTATTTCTGCCTTCTCCTTAAAATTGAGCAAAGGGTAAAACAGCCGGTACAGCTCGCCTGAGTATTGGTACATTTTTTCGTCGGTTGTTTTCCAGTATTCGGCATTGGGTAGCAAGGTTGATTTACCGCATTGTTGGTCTATTTCGGTTATCAGTGTGCGGTATTCTTGTAGGTACTGCTCTTTATTGCCCGCTGTTTGGCGGCAGCCAATGCCCAAAATAAGCAGCAGCAGTATCGGCAAAAGGCAACTAAACGTTATTGGTAGTTTATGGTTTATGGTATTTGGATAAGGCAACATAGGCTACATTTGGTACAAAGAAACAAATAAACCGGTAATTCCGATGTTTGTTTACTCGTTTTTCTGCAATTTGCTTATATTTACGCTACAAGTTGGGGCTTTATGAAAATTAATACGCAACATACTATCGGGTTTGGGGTTTTACTGTTGTTGAGCCATTGGATATTTGCCCAGAAGTCAAAAGGCAATTTGTTCATCATAGGCGGTGGTAAACGCCCCGATGCACTGATGCAGCAACTTTTGGAAACTGCCAACCTACAGCCGCAAGATTATATTGTTGTGTTACCAATGGCAAGCCAAGAACCCGACAGCGCTTTTTACTACCTTGCCAAACAGTTTACCTCCCTAACAAATTATCCGATAGCCAACCTCAACTTTGATGCAGCACAGGCAAAAAATAGGGTTTGGATTGACTCTTTGCTGCGGGCAAAACTCATCTTTATATCGGGCGGTGACCAAAGCCGGTTTATGAAGGTGGTAGGTAAAACACCCTTATACGATGCACTGCACAAGGCTTACCGGCAGGGCGCTACCATAGCAGGTACCAGCGCCGGCGCAGCCGTAATGTGCCGCTACATGATAACCGGTAACCAACTGATGGATACAGTTTATCGGGAAACCTTTGACAAGTTGCGCCACAGTAATCTGGAAACTGCCGAGGGGCTGGGCTTGGTACAAGAGCTTATCATAGACCAGCATTTTATCAAACGAAGCCGCTACAATAGGTTACTGTCGGCAGTAGTTGATTTTCGCCGCCTTACATCGGTAGGTATTGATGAGGGTACAGCCATAATTGTAAGCGGAAACCGCGCTACCGTAGCGGGCGAAAGCGCCGTAGTAGTAGCCCGAAAACCCAAAGGAATAACCAAAAATACCGGTAACCAAATTAGTTGCCGTAAAAAAGGTTACGCTACAGGTTTTAATACGAGGGCAGTCGTTTAGGTTTTGATGAATGGTTAAGCCATATTCAAAATAAGCGTTAGGCGGAAGTAACAAATTATTGATATTCAACACTGTAAAAGAACCACATTATTACTTTTGGGGTTTTAATCCTATAAATCATTTATACTTCATTCATTTTACTATGCCCATTTGCGCAGTTCAGATTCCACTTTTGCAAGACGTTTTAATTATTTTATGTTTATCGGTAGCGGTTATATTGTTGTTTTACCGGTTTCGTTTGCCTGCTATTATCGGTTTTTTGGTAACAGGTGTACTTATTGGTCCAAACGGATTAAGCCTTATCAGCGCCACGCACGAAGTAGAGTTGCTGGCAGAAGTAGGTGTTATTTTGTTGTTGTTTGTAATAGGGTTAGAGTTATCACTCAAACAACTCATAGCCATACGGCGCACGGTTTTTGTGGGAGGAGCATTGCAAGTGGGACTAACCATAGTGGCTACGCTGGCGGTAATGATGGCAATGGGCTATGCGTGGAATGTAGCCGTATTTTTCGGTTTTTTGTTTTCTTTATCCAGTACGGCGGTAGTTTTGCGCTTATTGCAGGAGAAAAATGAAATAAATGCGCCACATGGCAGAATTTCGCTGGGGGTACTTATTTTTCAGGATATTGTGGTAGTACCCATGATGCTGTTAGCTCCCATTTTGGCAGGTAAAGCCGATAATGTAGCGCTTGAGGTGGGCTCATTGTTGCTCAAAACCGGTTTGGTCTTAGCCGCTACTTATGTGGGTGCAAAGTATATAGTGCCACGTTTGTTTTACCAAGTTGCTCAAACCCGAAGCAAGGAGTTGTTTATACTAAGCACCATTGCCCTATGTTTTGTGGTAGCGTTTTTAACCTCTTATGCAGGGTTATCGCTGGCGTTAGGGGCTTTTTTGGCGGGGTTAATCATATCAGAGTCAGAGTATAGCCATCAGGCAACCAGCAATATCATTCCGTTTAGGGAATTATTTACCAGCTTCTTTTTTGTATCTATAGGCATGTTGCTCGATTTGGGCTTTTTACTAACCCATATCCTTCCTGTTATCGGGTTTACCCTGTTAGTTATGGCAGTAAAAACCGCCACTGCGGGTATAGCCGCTGCTTTGTTGAGGTATCCTTTCCGCATTGTGATTTTATCGGGCTTATCGTTGTTTCAGGTGGGCGAGTTTGCGTTCATATTGTCAAAAGTGGGTATTACCAATGGGTTAATTACCGATGAAATGAATCAGTACTTTCTATCGGTTTCTATACTTACCATGTGCATAACGCCATTTGTGCTGCTCAATTCCGAAGCAGTTTTTAAACTGTTCATACAATTACCGCTTTTGGGCAAAATTTACCACAAAAAACCTGTGGCAATTGTAACTGCAAATCCGGTTGCCAAAAATAAGACCCCAATAGAAGACCACATGGTAATAATAGGCTATGGACTGAACGGGCAAAACCTATCGTATGCTGCCCGATATGCACATATACCCACCATTATAGTAGAGCTGAATTATGAAAACCTGCTTGAAGGCAAAGCCAAAGGCGAGCACATGGTATATGGCGATGCTACTCAGGAGCATATTTTGCACGAAACCCATTTAGACCAGGCGCGGGTGGTGGTAATTGCTATATCCGACCCGCAGGCAACCAAAACCGTAGTGGCTAATATACGCAGCATTTCTAAAACGGTTTACCTTATTGTGCGTACTCGTTTTGTAAAAGAAACCAACGAGCTGCTAAACTTGGGCGCTGATGAGGTTATACCCGAAGAGTTTGAAACCTCTATAGAAATTTTTGCCCGCGCCCTGCATAAATACCTCATTCCCTTAAACGACCTTGAAAAATTAGTGCAAGATGTGCGAGCCGATAACTATCAGATGTTTAGACCCCGCCAACCGGTAGAGGCTTCCCGAACACTATCAAATTTACCCGATTTTAATATAGAATGTATGCAGGTGATTGCCGACAGTGGCGAGGTAGTGGGTAAATCTATTGCCCAGGCTGAAGTGCGAAAAAAGTATAGCATAACCATATTGGCACTTAATCGAAATGGGGCGCTAATATCCAATATCACACCCGAAACCCGTATTCTGCAAAACGATGTGTTATATGTAAGTGGCAGTCCTCAAAAAATTACGTCATTCTATAAAATGCTTTCTTAATAATGGCAAGGGTTGCCTTGCACTTATTGAACAGGCATCAGATTACGATGTACGGCACCTCTTAAAAATATGATACACATGTAATATGAAAAGGTTTAGAGGCGCAACCACTTGTTCCTTACTAAACCACATACATTAACCTACTGTTGATTTGACCTATGTATCTTGGTTATAACTAAATTCTTTATTTTTAACCGCAAATAAGGCAAAGTTCAGCAGCGCAAAGGCAGCAAGGTCTTGCGGGAGGGAAGTGTTACCAATAAGCCTGCAAATACGCAATAAACTTTAATTGTAGGCAGTACCCATGTAGATACTATTTGAAAAAGTGCAACACGTATTTGGATGGTGATAGTGTATTAACTTGTAATAAACAAAAAAGGCATCAATCTAATTGGATTGTTGCCTTTTTGAACAAACAGTAAAAATGCCGTTGTTGAGTTTTATTTGCGAACTAATTCTTTTTCTTTCGGTTTGCTCAGGTGTTTGTAAAACGCAGCGGCAGCTTTGCTCAATTGAGCGGCTTTTTGGTGATTTACATTGTAATAAATAAACTTGCCTTCGCGTTTTGCTTCCACTAAATCGGTGTCTCTCATAATTTTTAGATGTTGAGAAGTAATGGACTGCTCTAATTTGAGCGTACCGTAAATTTTATTTACGTTTATTACTCCTTTGTCATCTATGAACTTTAAAAGTGTAAGCCGGAGTGGATGGGCGGCGCAGCGCAGCAAATCAGTTGCTGCATCAAGTTGATGTTGATTGAATGTAGGCATTTGACGGTTTTTTAATTGAGTTATACGTAATGAATTGTTGTTTGTATTTAACAACATCATGTACGCAAAAGTTGAATTATTGTATTGAATTTTAGTGTGCTTAAAAAGCAGCGTTTAAAAAAACGCTGCTTTTTATAAAACATTCAAATTTCTGGTAATTACTTGGTAAGATCTTCAATGAATTGCGAAATTTCAGCAATTCTGTCGTAGTTCAACGAGTAATGAATAAACTTACCTTGTCTTTCTGTATTTACCACACCTGCTCTTCTTAAAATTGCTAAATGTTGAGAGGCAACCGATTGTTCTAAGCGCAGTTTAACGTAAATTTCGGTTACGGTCATGCGTTTTTGCTCTTCAAGAAGGGCAACAATTGATTGGCGAAGCTTGTGGTTTACAGCACGAAGTACCAGTACAGCTTTGCGAAGTACATTGTAATCAAGGGTGATGGCTCCGTCGGTGCCATGACGCAGAACAATTGATTCGCTTTTTTTTGATTGTGTTCCCATTGTTAAAAA
>DDVC01000184.1 GCA_002345145.1 Bacteroidetes bacterium UBA2322 | reverse complement strand
TGAAAGGTTTTCATATTCTTATCCAGTTCACTGTCTGCTCCTGCGTCTTTGTAAAGTATGTCGTCTATGTTTTTAAAAGTCTGTTCAAACATGTTGTTTATTTAATTATTCCATTCAGCCCCAAAGTTACTCCCTATAACCCAATTCACCAAATTTTTTTTTACTACTTATAGCGGGCAAACCAACCAATCTTCTCTACTCCCCCAACCACCCATTTACCTCATTTAGGCTAAGCCAAACAAACAAAACGCTCAAAAAACCGGCAAACCGCGTATATTTGTGTAAGCATTGCCTTTTGTGTTACCTTACAACGCCTTTTTACCAAACCATGAAACACATTTACGTAATATCTGATTTGCATATTGGCGGCGAGCCGGGCTCATCTGCCACTGAGCGCGGTTTTCAGCTAAACACGCATACCGCTCAGCTTGCTGCTTTTATACAACTGCTTGCACAGCAAACACAAACCCATATTGAATTGGTTATCAACGGCGATTTGGTAGATTTTTTAGCCGAAACGCCCTGGCGCGCCTTTGAAAAGGAGATAGAAGTTGCCATAAAAAAACTGCAAACCATCATCGGGCGAGAGAAACCGTTTTTTAACGCCATTTCACAATTTTTGCAAAGCAAGCAGCACACCGTTACCCTATTGTTGGGCAACCATGATATTGAGCTTGCCCTGCCGCCGCTTAGGCGTTTGTTAGAGGAGGCTATGGGCGCTACTGCCGCCAATTTTAGGTTTTTGTATGACGGCGAGGCTTACACCATAGGCAATGAGCTGATTATAGAACATGGCAACCGATACGATGCTTGGAACAGCATTAACGAGGAAAACCTGCGCCTGCTGCGCGAGCAGTTTTCGCGAAACGAGCCTTGGCGTACTACTTTTACCCCGCCCAAAGGCAGCGTTTTGGTGGAGCGGGTTATGAACCCCCTAAAACAAACCTATCGGTTTATAGACCTGCTCAAGCCCGAAACCGAAGCCGCTATTCCTATTTTAATTGCGCTTGACCCGCAAGTGCGCACTGCCATAGGAGAGGTGCTGCGCATTTATGCCAACGACTTTAACTGGTTCAAAACGCCAACAACCCGCAATATGGGTAAAGCAGCCATTGAACCCGATGATGCCGATGAATTAGTGGAGCAACAACTGAAAGCCGTTTTTGGGGATTCCGAAGCCGATTTGCAGGAGTTTAACCAAGCCATGGGTTTTAACCCACCCGATACCGACAGGGGTGAGGTAAAAACCCGCTCTTTTTTTACCAAAACTTTGAGCTTGCTGCAATTGCTGCTGCCGGGCAACCAATCGGAACTTACACAACGACTGCCGGCGCTAATCAAATCGCTCAAATTGTTGCAGCAGCCCCATACTTTTTCGCTCCACACCGAAACACTGACCGAGTACTACCAAGCCGCCGCCAAACTTGCCGGTAATGGGTTTAAATACATCATTTTTGGGCACACACATTTGGCTAAACAGATTACCCTGCCCAATGGTAGCGTGTATTTTAACACCGGCACTTGGGCAGATTTGATGACGTTTCCGCCCCAAATTTTGCAACCCGATAACAACAACCATGACCCAAACCTGCCGGCAACGTTTTTGTGGCATCTTGCCCAAAACCACCTTACACCCTATATTAGGTTTAAACCCACTTTTGTGCATATTGAGCTTTCGCCAAACGGCACAGTGCATAACATAGCTCTGCGGCAATTTGACCCTGTCGGTAATTCTTTCATTTTGCCCCAAGATGGCATTTAAACCCCCTGTTGAACTATGAAAAAGAGCTTGTTTTTTTGGTGTTGTTGTATGGCATACAGCGCCATATTTGCCCAGTTGCCCAATACCGATTTGTTTTTAATTGACCTCCGTTTAAATAAAAAGGGCAATTGCAGCGTGCAAGGGCAACCCCAAAACCTTACCAACCGAAACGGCTACGATAACCAACCCGCTTTTTTGCCCGATGGTAAAAACATTTTATTTACCGCCGCCCAAAACGAGGCAAAAACCGATATTTACCGGCTCCACTTGCCCGATAAATCTACCCAAAACCTTACCCAAACACCCCTTACCGGCGAGTACTCGGCACAGCCTGCCGCCACCAAGGGGGCATTTACCGTAGTAAGGGTAGAAGAAAACGACAAAACGCAGCGACTTTGGCTGTTTACCCACAACCAACCGCCGCAATTACATCAGCCCCATATAGAGCCGGTGGGTTATTATGCCACCACCCAAAAAAACAAACAATTAGCCATGTTTGTACTGGGCAGTCCGCCCACCTTACAAGTAGCCGCTGCTGCCGATACTGCCGGGGTTATAGCGGCGGTAAACATAGGCAGGTGCATTTTACCTGCGCCGGGTAAACCCAACTCGGTACTTTTTTTGCATAAAATAAGCAACCAAAATTGGCTGATTAAACGTCTGCATACCGAAACCCTCGATACTAAAACCATAGCAAAAGCCCTGCCCGATGCCGAAGACTTTGCCGCCCTGCCCAATGAGGGTTTGCTTATGGCAAGCGGCAGCAAGCTCTACTGTTTTAACCCACAAACCAATCAATGGAAGGTTATTGCCGATTTTTCGGCTATCGGGATAAAAAATATCACCCGATTGGCGTTAAGTCCCGATGCCCAAAAATTGGTCTTTGTGGCTGAAATAAACCCATAAATCGGGTATAACCCAACCGGTCAGCTGTAGCCTCTATACACCTTTTTACCTGCCTGCCCAATGCGCTGTTTGGTTCTGTTCCTAATAACAATACAACTTGTGGCTGCCCTATTGCCGGCAACCAACATAAGCGCACAAAACCACAGGCTAATCCTTACCTTTGAGCAACAGCCAGATTCAGTAACATTGGTGCAGCTTACCGGCGCTATTACCCCCCTCGCAAATGCCGATGACGGTAAGCAAAACCTCCAAAACCGACTTGCTAAACTCCAAACCTATGGCTACCTATCGGCTTCTTTTGATTCTTTAACGGTGGACTCGCTCTTTACCCGCGCCCAATTTTACTTGGGCAACCGCTACGTTTGGCAAAACCTTTATGTAAACAGTATCCCCAAAGCATGGCTTACGGGGGTGGGGTATAAGGCTAAGTTATACCAAAATAAACCTTTTAGCCCCAAAACCTTAGAGCTGCTGCAAAAACAACTGCTCCGATATGCCGAAAACAACGGCTACCCTTTTGCCGCGCTGCAACTGACCAATTTTGAAGTGGAACCTACCGGCGGCGTCAGCGCTGAGTTGCTGCTCAATAAGGGTAAATTTTTTACCTACGACAGCCTTGTGCTAAACGGAAACGTAAAAATAAACCGAAGTTACCTGCAAAATTATTTGGGTATAAAGCAAAAACAACCCTACAACGAAAGCGCCGTAGTTCAAACCGCCAATAGGCTGCGCGAGTTGCCTTTTTTGCAAGAAACAGCTCCGCCACAGGTATTGTTTTTAGACAACAAAGCGCAGGTAAACCTCTATTTAGCCCGAAAAAAAGCCAGTCGGTTCAATTTGGTGTTGGGCGTTTTACCACGTCCGCCCACCACCGGAACGCCGGGCAATACTCGCCAACGGTTTCAGGTAATTGGCGATGGGCAACTTAACTTAGCCAACGTACTGGGAGCAGGCGAACGCTTAGATATTGACTTTAAAAGCTACGTTAATGCCCGCAGGGAGTTTAAAGCCGCCTTTACCTATCCGTACCTGCCCTTAGTGCCCTTGGGCGCCGATGCCCGGTTTGAGCTGTTTATTGCCGATACGCTTTTTCGCGATGTGCGCACTTACCTTGGTTTGCAATACATAAGCAAAGGCAACAACTACCTAAAAGTGTTTATAGACAACAAAACATCGGTACTTTTATCGGTAGATAGCGTGCGTTTGGCACAACAAAAACGCCTGCCCGATTTGCTCGATGTGGCTTTTACCCTATATGGCGTAGAGCTAAACCGCGAGCAATTAGATTACCGGTTCAATCCCCGAAAAGGATACACCCTCTACCTGCAAGCCGGCGCAGGGTTAAAACGCATAAAACCCAACCTTGCCATTTTAGCCGTTGGCGAAGCTTTGGAACTCAATTTTCAAAACAAATACGACAGCCTCAACCAAAACCGATTTCAGTACCGCATAATGGCAAGAGCAGAAAAGTACTGGCAATTGGGCGCACTGAGCGTGCTAAAAACCGCCCTTTCTGCCGGCTACCTTGGCAACCCCAATTTGCTGCAAAACGAACTGTACCGCATAGGCGGCAACCGCCTGCTGCGCGGTTTTGATGAGGAGTCTATCTGGGCATCGGGTTATGCGGTGGCTACGCTCGAATATCGGTTTCTACTGGGTCAAAATGCCAATTTCTTTGCATTTATTGACGGAGCGTACCTACAAAACAATACCCTTTCCGCTCGCTCTGCCGATTATCCTTTTGGCTTTGGTTTGGGCGCTAACCTCCAAACCAAAGCGGGTATTTTTGGGCTCATGTATGCGCTGGGCAGGCAACAGGGCAACCCCGTAAATTTGCGGCAGGGTAAAATTCACTTTGGGTATGTGGCGCTGTTTTAGGGGCTTTGTATGTACTTTTGCGGGCTTTTTTGGGCGCTTAAACCTGCCGTTTTTGTTTGTGCTTATACAATGCCGGGTGTGCATTGCCCTGCTAAATAACTTGTATTACCGTGTTTTTTACCTTTATTTACCGGCTTTTTACCTTTTTTTATGTGTGTGCTATACATGCGGCAGCTTTGTTTGTGCCCAAGGCAGCGCTATGGGTTAAGGGCAGGCGGCAAATTTGGCAAACCATAGCCCAAAGTATGGCGGCTCTGCCTCCTACCGGCAAACGGGTTTGGGTGCATTGCGCCTCGCTGGGCGAGTTTGAGCAGGGCAGACCTATTATTGAAACGCTCAAGCAACAGGTAAACGGCGTACAGATAATTCTTACGTTTTACTCTCCATCGGGTTTTGAAGTGCGAAAAAATTACCCCTTTGCCGATGCCGTTTTTTACCTCCCGCCCGATTCGCCCCGAAATGCCCAAAGGTGGTTGGCAGCGGTAAAACCTACCTTAGCAGTGTTTGTTAAGTACGAGTTTTGGTTGTTTTACCTTAGCGCCCTGCATGGGGCAAATATACCGGTGGCGTTGGTTTCGGCTATTTTCCGACCCAATCAAGCCTTTTTCAGGTGGTATGGCATCGGGTTTAGACGGGTTTTGCGGTATTATCGGGGTATTTTTGTGCAAGACAGACGTTCTGTTGCCTTGCTTTGCAGTATTGGGGTAAACCAAACCATACTTGCCCCCGATACAAGGTTTGACCGCGTACTTGCTACTGCCTCGCAAGCCATAAACATACCCATAGCAGCTAATTTTGCCGCCGGCAGGCGGGTGGTGGTTTGTGGCAGTACGTGGACAAAAGATGAGCAGTTGCTGCAACAGGTAATGCTGCAAGCTCCGCCCGATGTATGTTTTATGATTGCCCCGCATGAGGTAACACCCATGCGCCTTACTCAGTTAAAATCTTTGTTGGCAGGTATGCCGGTGGTTTGGTACAGTACCGCTCACCACCAAACGCCGGCAAAAATTGCCGATGCCAAGGTAATGGTTATAGATAACGTAGGCATGTTGGCGCAATTGTATGGCTATGGCACGTTTGCCTATGTAGGCGGTGGATTTGGGGCAGGTATTCACAATGTATTAGAAGCCGCCGTTTTTGGGTTGCCGGTATTTTTTGGTCCGGCGCACCATAAATTCATAGAGGCGGTGCAGCTTGTGCAACTGGGCGGCGCTTTTGTGGTACACAATGCAGAGCAATTGAGCCAAACTTTGTTTACCCTACTCGCCAATGAAGAAGCGCTCCGCAAAGCATCGGGCATTTGCAAGCAGTATGTTCATGAAAACAAAGGCGGAACCGCTATCATTATGCAAAACCTGATGGGTTGGTTGAGCGGGTAAATATTGACCTGAGCAAAAAAAAAACAGCAACCCAATGAATGGGCTGCTGTCTTTTTTTAAAACAGAAGGCTAAAATCTTTACCAACGGCGGTTACAACGCCACCCCAAAACTAAAACCTACCCTTGGGGCAATTGTTTTTTTGTAGGGGTTTACAATGGGCAGGTGCAACTCATCAGACGATTGGTCATTAACAGGTAAATACACCCCGCCGCCGGCAAACATATCAACGCTAATGCGGCGCTTGGTAAGAAACTGAATACCTACCAATAAACCACCCCCCGCAGAGCTGGCAAATTCTTTTACTTCGGTAATAGTGCCGGCACCATCATCGGGGTTAAAAGTCCATTTTTCGTTAATGGCTTTCATTTGGCGGTAAAGGGCATAAGGGGCAAGGTAAAAGCCATCGGGCGCTTCTTTGTCATCTACATTAAGGTAACGCCTAATTTGGAGTTCGCCCCTAAAACCGTCCATGTCTTTCAGTCCGCCTTCAAACCCATCGTACCCGATAGGGTCGGCAGATAAAAAGTAGCCAAAATTCAATCGGGCGCTTAGTGCAGGCGAAAAACGCTGTTCAAATGATAAATCTAATCCGCCGGCAATAAGTGAAAAAGGCTGAACCGAAATAATGCTTTTGTACTTAGGCTTTTCGGGGTCTGATAAAACAGGTTTATCTCCTTTACCACCCGATGCCCATGCGCCTATATTGCAAAAAAGCAACAAAAATAAAACTGCTAACCACTGGGTTACATTCATAAAAAAAGGTTTAGGATATGGTTAATTAAAATGAGTTCACTAAAAAAAGCCTGA
>DDVC01000122.1 GCA_002345145.1 Bacteroidetes bacterium UBA2322 | reverse complement strand
CCCCCCCCCGAAAAAACCAAATTTTTTGTGTCATTTTTTTGTAAAAAAAACAAACCCCGCAAGCGCATGGGTTGGTGCAAAACCGATGCGGTTGCGGGGGGGCTGGGCAGAATGGTATGTTACCCTAACTGACTAACGTGTGGTTGGAAACCAAATGCCGATAGTTAAAATGAAAAATAAATGCAACTATTTGGGTACTTGTCCACCCTGCAAGTTCATGGCGTATTTGCAGGCTAATGGGTAAGATTTCGGGCAGCAATTAGCACACGGATAACACGGATGCTGCTGATTGGCACAGATTTTTTAAAAATAGTAGCTACTTTAGGTACTTGTCCACCCTGCAAGTTCATGGCGTATTTGCAGGCTAATGGGTAAGATTTCACGCAAAAAACGCAAAGAAAGAAAGGGAGTTAGTTAAGACTAAGACACAGCGTAAATAGTTACAAATAAATGCGCTAAATTTCTAAAAGCCTTGTATATTAAGGGTTACAGATTCCCCCACTTTCTAAGGGGGGCTGGGGGGTATCGGGCTTCTTTCTTGTTTTCGGATGCCGATTACTATCACTATTCGCTATTCCGACATAAAGAAATACCCAAAACACTGACAGCGTAAGCCATTTATGCTGATTTCAACTTTAACCTCCTATTATTCCAGCACTTTAATGAAAAACACAAACTCTTCCAGCATTTTAACCTGCTCTTTAAGCGGCTTGCCGTTTAGGGAGCCCGAATCGGGAAAACTAAGTTTATCGGGCAGCAGTTCTATGAGGTTGAGCATGTTTCTGGATTTGATGGCATAAGTAGCGCTTTCGGCTTGCGAGTGTTTGGCTTTAATGATGCTGATAAGGTTGCCCTCCGTATCAAATAAAGGACCGCCACTATTGCCCGGGTGAACCGGCACCGTAACCTGATAGGTAGAAACATCGCCCTTAAAACCTTTTTGTGCGCTGATTACCCCATCGGTTAGTTTTAAAGATTCGCCCATAGTGGAGGCAAGCGGATAACCTAAGGTGTAAACCTTTTCGCCCACATCAGAAACCGCAGTTTTAATGGCATAAGGAATATCGGGCAGGGGGGTAAAGTTCCAGTCATCAATTTTAAGTACGGCTAAATCGTTTATTTCGTCGTTTATCATTACCACAGCCTGATACACCACTTTTTTACCGCCGCGCAGGGTTTGCACCTCTATAAGATTGCCGCCTTGTATTACGTGGTTATTGGTTACAATATACCCATTAGAGGAAATGGCAATTCCGCTGCCCGTAGCCAAAAGTTTGCGCTGTTGCCCCTGCCGCGGAAATTGTTTGTAAAATTTGTAAATGGTTTCTTCCTCCTGTGCAAAGTTAAAATAGAGCATATTTGACTGGTCAACAGATAAATACACTTCGGTATCTAACTGTTTGTTGTGTTTGTACCAATGCACATTAAAAAAGTTGAGCGTACCGGTTGGGTAAATAGACCCTGCAAGTTCGCCCGCTTCCCAATCAATGGCGTTGGTAGCGCCGCCAAGGTAAATGGCGTCATATTTATCTGACTGGGCATTGCGCACAATGGCTATCCTGTATTTTGACTTATTGGGAGAGCCAATGATGAATTTTTCATAAATGCCTTCTAATTTATCATCGGGCTTGTTAGTGAAATGTTTTTTCAGCAGTTCTTCGTTCCATTCGGTTTTGTTTCGGGGCATTTGCAGCCTTTTTTCAGGGTCATAACGCATAGGTGTGTTATGAAACTCCTGCCAAACAGTGTAGAGCTTATCTAACAAAAAGGGGTCGTAATACAGTGTATCGGCAGAAATATAGCGGAAGTAATCATTGTTACAGGCAGTAAACTCCATGAGTACATTGGTTAAAAACTGTCGGTTTACCATTTCCATTTCTACCCGCACCCAAGCAATATCGCAAAAAGACGGAGTGGTTTCGTACAAATCTTTAATTTCATCGGTGGTAATGGCTACTGCCGTAAACCCTATGCTGCGCAGGTAGGTAGCCAAGTGCTGAAGCATAACGCTGCCATTTTCATCGGTTTTTTTTTGTACTTCGGGGCTTTGTGCAATTACCGCATACCGAACACCCTGTAAAAAATGGGTAAAAGAAACTTGGGGGTTTGACTGGGTAAAGGTTACATTAGGGTTATCATAAACAAGTGTACTTGCCTGCAACCATTGGGCAAAGCTAAGGTAGCACAGCAGCAGCCATATAAAAGGGGAGCGAAGTGTCATAAAGGGGGAGCGTTTAAGGTTTTCAGATGTGGTCATAGTGCAAAGGGTAAAAGTTTAGAACAATAACGAATAAACAACCCTAATTTGGTATGGGTTTATGTAGCGCCAACTATAAATAGAATACCGTAAACGCCCTGCTACACAAGGAGCAGCCTTAATCGGCACAAATCAGCTACATCCGTGTTATCTGTGTGCTAATTGCTGCCGGTTTTGTGTACCAACCGTGAAATCCCGGAATCAAAGCAATCCCGAAATCATTTACCCAATTGAGCCTTTAATTTTCAAAAATCGGCGCAAATCAGCTACATCTGTGTTATCTGTGCTAATTGCTGCCGGTTTTGCGCACCCACCTGAAAGAAGACCTTTGTATGCCATTTTATAGCAAACTCGGGTTACACCCATTGATAAGGCAGGCAAAATTGCTCATCGGGGGTTATGGCAACAGACTACTTTTAAGCAATTTAATAACGTTACCCTAAATACGCTATTGTGCAAAGCATTTTTATTGCCAATACCCGCCTTTTTTGTAATTTTGCCTTTCAAAATTGGGCATAAAACAAGCCACAAAAAACAAAAATCGCTTAAAAGCAGTTATATCTAATCATTTGTAACTAAAAAGCATACTGCCATGTTAATAGACGAAGCCAATTTAGAAATTGAAGCTGCCGAAGAGCTGATGAAAGCAGCCGTTGTGCATTTACAAAAGGAATTAGAAGGAGTTAGGGCAGGTAAAGCAAGCCCTGCCATGTTGCAAAACGTTTATGTGGACTATTACGGAGCGCATACTCCCGTAAGTCAGGTAGCTAATATCAGTGTAAACGATGCCCGCACTATCAGCATTCAGCCTTGGGAACGCAATATGATTGGTCCTATTGAAAAGGCAATTTTTGCCGCCAATATGGGTGTAACTCCCCAAAACGACGGGCAACTTATACGCATTACGCTCCCGCCTATGACCCAAGAACGCCGCTTGCAATTGGTAAAACAGGTGAAAGATATGGGCGAACACACCCGCGTGAGCATTCGCAATGCCCGCCGCGAAGCCATTCATAACCTCAAAAAATTGGTGAAAGACGGTCTATCGGAAGATTTGGGTAAGCAGGGCGAACACGATGTACAAGAGCTTACCAATAAATACATTGACAAAACCGACAAAGTTATTCACGTTAAAGAAGAAGAAATTATGACCATTTAACCCATTCCCCAATTGTGGGTGAACTGGTTAACCACTTTGCGCCTACTGCCAAAACGCGGCAGTAGGCTCTAAACCATTATCCTTTCTATGACAAACAGTACTATTTTAAAAAGTGTTTTGGGGATTCTTTTGCTGGGCATACTTCTAAGCCCCGCAACATTGTGGGCACAAAAAACAGCGCCCCTGCCCAAACTGCAAAACAAAAAAGCGGCGCAGGTATATGGAGCTACCATTACGGCTCAGGATTTAAAAAAGCACCTCACAGTATTGGCTTCCGATGAGTTTGCCGGCAGAGGCAACGGACAGGAGGGCATAGAACTTGCCGCCAATTACCTTGCCCAACAATTTGCTGCCATAGGCATACCGCCCTATAACGGCAGCTATTTTCAGGAGTATCCCCTGATAAGGCAGGCATGGGGTAAACCCACCATTTCCATAAACGGAAAAGAATACGCTTTTATGAAAGATTTTTACTGTTTTGCACGAGGCAATGCCTCACTCAACCTGCATACTACCGAAATAGTGTTTGCCGGTTATGGCATAGATGACCCCAAATACAGCGATTACGGCTCTAATTCCGATAAGCCGTTAGATGTGAAAAACAGGGTGGTGGTGGTAATGAATGGCGAGCCGCGTTTGCCCGATGGCAAGTATATGCTTACCAATTCTTTGGTAGCTTCGGAGTGGACTTCTAACTGGCGAAAAAAAATAGAAACTGCTTCAAAATATGGCGCAAAAGCCCTTATAGTGGTGGTTGATGATATTGATAAACGCGTAAACCAGTATAAGCACTTCATTAACTCAGAATCTTTTGAACTGAAAGACCTTGCCACTAAAGAAAATGCCCCGCAAAATGCCAACTCGGTTTACATCAGTACGCAAATGGCAGAAGAGCTACTGCAAACTACGCTTGCCACTTTAGAAGCCAAAGCTGCTACACAACCCAATAATTTTACCCTGCCCACCAACCTGCACCTTAACCTCCAAAAACAAGGCGAGGAGGTGATGGCTAAAAACGTTCTTGGCTATATAGAAGGCACCGACCTTAAAAACGAAGTGCTGGTGCTTACTGCCCATTATGACCACTTGGGTATAGAAGACGGCAGTATTTATTATGGCGCCGATGATGACGGCTCTGGCACTGTTGCCCTTATTGAAATTGCCGAAGCCCTTTGGCAGGCTAAAAAAGCCGGTAAAGGACCCCGAAGAAGCGTACTTATTATGCCTGTTTCTACCGAAGAAAAGGGGTTGCTTGGCTCGCAGTATTATACCGATGTAAACCCTGTTTTTCCGCTCAATACAACTGTTGCGAACCTAAACATTGACATGATTGGGCGCATAGACCCCGAACACCTCGACGGTAATTACCTCTACATCATAGGCTCCGATAAACTAAGCACCGAGCTGCACAGTATTAACGAGTTTGCCAACAAAACTTATACCCGATTAGACCTTGATTACCGCTTTAACAGCCCCAACGACCCCAACCGCTTTTACTACCGCTCCGACCACTATAATTTTGCCAAAAACAACGTGCCGGTTATTTTTTACTTCAACGGTACCCATAATGACTACCACAAACCTACCGATACAATAGAAAAAATCAATTTCCCTGCTATGCAAAAGCGCGCACAATTGGTATTTTACACCGCTTGGCACTTAGCTAACCAAACACCCCGAATTAAAGTGGACGTAAATAAGCCATAGTAGTGGTTAGTAGTTAGTGGGTAGTTTTGGTAGATAGTAGATGGTAAATAGTATCGGGTAGTTGTTAGTTGTTAGTGATTAACTCATAACTTTTCACTCTCGGGTAACACCATAAGATGGAAACTGAGGCTACGGGTTAAACTGCACAATACTAACCGATGCGTTGGCGGCATTAGTCCACTGCACCTGTATGGTATTAGAGTAGGGAGGGGTAGATAAAATAGTACCTCCTGTAACCGACCAGTTGTAAAAAGCGCCTGCCGGACCTGCGGGCACTGAGTAAGTATTCACAGCGCTATTACAAACCTCAGCGCTGCCGGTTATAGTAGGGGTAAAGGCGCAAAACTGCAAATCGAGATTACCCGCTGCATCAAACGGGTCTGATAATTTAGGGTCGGTATATACATTTACTCCTGTTAGCGTACGCAAAAAGGCAACGAGGGCATTTTGCTCGTTGGCAGTTAGTTGCAGGTTGCCGCCGGGTCCTTGCAATCGGGGGTCGAGCAGGGTATTGGCGGGGTTTAGCGGCACTAAATTATAGTGGGCAATAACCCCGGCAAGGGTAGTTAAATTACCATTGTGCATCATGGGTCCGTTAAGTGCGCCGGTAGGTCCTGCCACATCGCGCAGCGAAGGGGCGCGGGTATTGGTAAGGTCTAAAATAGCGGGGTTGGCGGCGGTGGCTATAACGCCATTGTTTAAACTGGCGGGGTCAATATCAAACTCCGGTGCGCGGTGGCAGCCTTGGCAACCGGCTCCTCCTGCCGGTGGCGGAGTAAGAAACAGGTTTTTACCCTGGTTTTCTTGCGGGGTAAAATTAGGAAATGGCGGACCTAAGTTGCCGCCGGTAGCTGCCAAACCTGCATCAAATTTTGAATCAAACGATTGAATACTGCGCACAAACTGGGCTAAGGCATTTTGTATGCGGGCTTCTGTTATTTGAGGCGAGCCAAAGGCATAGGTAAACAGTACCGGATAGTAGGAAATATCCGATAATTTGCTGATGAGCGAGTCTATACCCGGCTGCCCGTTAGTGCCACTAAAACCCATTTCGCCAAAATCTTTTATGGGTTGGGTAGATTGGTTTTCGAGCGAGGTGGCGCGCTCGTCCCAAAAAAAGCGTATTTCGGTGCCAAATCGGGCATTTACCAAGCGCATGGAGTGCCTGCCGGTAAGTGCGCCATTGAACCCTACGCTTTGGCGGGCGGTATCGCTAAAGGCAAATTGCTGTTTATGGCAACCGGCACAAGCTATGCTATTGTTTAGCGACAGATTTTTGTCGTAAAACAGCACCCTTCCTAATGTAGCGCCGGCATCGGTTATTTCGTTAAACGGCGGGGCATTGTCTTTGGTTATGTAGGGCGGTATGGGCTGATTGGCGTAGTCGTCTAAATTGTTCAGGTTAATGGCGGCAATAAAAAGAACAGACATACCCAGCAGCAGTATTTTTGCTTTCATACAACATAGGAGGTTAGGGGTGAAAATTATAGTTAGGACAGGCGCGGGGTGATAGGGAAAATAACAGCGTATTTTACAAACTATTAGCTGCACCATTCAAAATTGAACAAGCATTACTATACAGACACCGAAGGAGAGACTGATATTCCGAAAAGTTGAAAAAAAGTTAAAAAAGTAGGCGGTGGCGGTGCAACCTCAAAAATCGAGCCCGATAGAGAAGTACCATTGGGTTTGGGTACGTGCGCCACTGTCTAAACCCCAAGCCATATCTACTCGGGCAAAGTAGCCCAGCAGTTTGGTGCGTGCGCCCAAGCCATAACCGGCTACTACCGGATTGCGGAAGTATTTTACCACTGCTTCTACCGGCGGCGCGCCTATGGTAACTATGCTGTACTGGTTTTCTTCGTTAAAGGGCGATAACCCTTGCCAAGCGGTACCAATATCGGTAAAAGCTATTATTTGAAAATTGCGCAGCAACTCAGAGCGGATGGGTGCCGGCGATAGGTAGGCAAACAAAGGTATGCGCAGCTCGCTGTTGAGTACCATATAACTGGTGCCGTTTCTGATGTTTTGTTTAAAGCCGCGCATATTGGTAGCCAAACCTTTAAAGGCATAACCGGCTTCCATATCTACAGGCGTACTGCTGTCAAACTGGTTTTCGGGGTTAAAAATGAGCCAGTTTTCTACGCCACCCAAATAATACAGCATTTTTTTAGAGCCAAAAGACATGGCAGAAGCCAGCCTGTTTGCCCAAACTATTTGTTTGTGTATGCGTGTATAATGGCGCACATCAAAGCCGGTTATCCCCAACAAGCCGGTGTTGGCAAATTTAAAAGAAACCTCGCGGTCGTTCAGTACGCCATCAAAGGGTTTGTGAATTTCGGCGTAAATTTTATATCGGGTGCCGTTTAGTATGTTCAGGGCTACGTCAATGGTATTATCAAAAACGTATTCGGCTTTGGCATAGAGCCAGTTTTCATACACATCGGGCAAGGTGAGCGATATGCGGTCGGAGGCAAGAAAAACAATGCGGTCATGTCGCAGTCCTATATGTCCGCGCAGGCTGGTATTAACATCAAACGGGTAACTTAGTGTGTATTGTAATATGCCGGTTATGTTTTTAGCGGTAACATTAAAGGCGGGCGTATCGGGTATATCAGTAATAGTATAGTTGTTTTTGATAGCTCTTCGGTAGCCAAAAATCTTTTTATCCAATCGTTTTCTGAGGGCGCGGTATTCTACAAAATACTCGGTGCCGCTTAGCCCGAGTGGAATACGGAATCCGCCAATAATTTTGTTGTCTTCCATGAGGTCGGAAATGCCTAATTTAAACAAACCACCTAAATCGGGCATACCAAAAGCCACGGGCGACAGGCTGAAGTTTTCGTAAGGTGTGTAAATGATGGTATTATCTAATTGGGTAGCAATTTGGTCAATGGTAAACTGGGTAAAATACTGCCGCACATCGGTACGCCTAAACAGGGGTTTTTGTTCAGTGGTTTGTTGGGTGGCAGCTGGGGTGGCAGTGGGTATATTAGCGCCGGCGGGTTGGGTAATGGTTGGTTTAGCGGGTACCGGCTGCTCGGTATCATAATCAAACTCGGTTTGAAAGAAATAGTTTTCTATGTCAATGGTATCGGTTTTTTGTGGTTTAAGCGCCGGCTCTTTGGTCTCGGGCTGTTTAACGGGCGGTTGTGGCGGTACCGTATCGGGAGTGGGCTGTTTTATCACTTCGCCCACATTTACCGGCGGTATTTGTTTTATGAGGGCTTCGCGTTGTTCTTTGGCTTTGCGGCGCAGGCGCTCGCGGTTTTCCAATTGCAGGCGGTAGGGGGTAGCGCCGGGTTGGGTTTTAGTGCCGGTTACATCGGGCAAGTTGTTTTTAAAGAGCAAAAATCGGCTGTCTTTGTAAAACAGTTGTACCTGCTGTGCATTGTTTAGCGCCACATCGGTTTCAATGATATTTTGGGCATAGTTGGTTATCGGGAAACTGTGGGCGATGGTTTTGTAAACATCGGTATAAATGATGGTATCAATTAATCCGATGTTTTGCAGCGAATCGAGCGGATAGCGGGGATTTAGCGCTATAGAATCTTTAAAAAATACTTTGGTATCGGTACGCACAAAAATGCTGTCGAAATAGGCGGCGTATTGGTTGCGTATGCCTGTTTGGTCGCTGATAAAGGTAAAATGAGCGCTATCGTACTGCGCGGGCAGCCATTCATTGTCAAAAGGTGTATTGGTTACGCGAACCAATTGTTTAATGGTATCGGTATTGTTATCATTAGATAGGTCGTAAAAATAGAGGTCAAAATTAAGCAGGGGCAAAATAGTGTCCATTTTTTCGGTGCGGAGGGTATCTGTATTGCGGTTAGAAACAAACAAAATACCTTCGCGGTCTTTTAGTTTAATGTAGGCGGGTTGAAGGTCGGAGTAAAAATCATCGGTAATTCGGGTAACTTTGGTATTGGGTATAAAGTACATAAAAATATCCGATACGCCGTTTTGTACTGCCGACATTACTAATTTTCGGGCATCGTTGGTAAAGGCTATGCTCGTTACCTGCTGAAATTTTACAATATCGTTTGAAAAGGATTTGGTTTCATCGGCAGTATTATAGAGCAAGAGTTTAATTTGGTTGCGGCGTTCATATACTATGGCTAACTGTTGGCTTTGTTTATCCCAAGCCAGCAGGGGGTAATTATCATGAAAAGCAAGGCTGTAAGATTTAAAGCCGTTTCGGAGTAATACCTTTTTTTTATTGGTTTGGGTATCGTAGAGATAAACTATGTGTTTACCTATTTCGCCGGTGGTGTAGGCTATGTGGCGACCATTGGGGCTTATTTTTACCTCGTCGAGTTTTACGTTTCGGCGTTGTTGTTGTTTGGTAGTTTTAACTATGGCTTGGCTGGGGTTAATGGTTTGCTTGCCGCTGGTTTCGGCTATGTATTGGTTTTGGTAATAGTTGTTAAACTCTTGCACAGTGCCTTTTACCGTGTTTCCGAGTACAAACAAAAAGCCGCTTTCTACGCTTCGGTTAATGCGGGTAAGGTATAGCAGGTTGGGTATAGCTGATTGTCCGTGTACTTGCGAAATGTAATACCAAAGTGCATGACCGGCAAAGGTGGCGTTTTCGCCGGTAAGAGTATGAAAATTGGTAAACTCGCCTGCTAAAATGCCACGGCGCAGGCGGTCGTCAAGGTTAGTATCCCAGTCTTTGCCAATATAACTTACTAATCCATTTACAAACCAATCGGGAAGATTGAGCAGCACAGCATTTTGCAAAATTTCTTGGATAGTGTTGCCAAAAATCATTTTTTGCACCAGTACACGGGCAATACCCTCACGCAAACGCCGCTCTAAATTTTTGTAATTACCATCGAAATGGACAAAAATTTTGTTCCCGATGATTTTGGTAACGCCGCCGGTGTTGTTTTGCTCAATTGCCAGCCCGATATTGGTTTGTTTTAAGTCGGACAGGTTATGGTAGAGCATGATTTCTATTTTGGAGTTGGCAGGGTACTCCAACCGGCTTTCTATTTCGCCAATGCATTGCTCGGCATACTGCACGGTAAATCGGGCAATATCCTGACCGCCTTGGTAAAAGTAGGTCATAAAGTTTTCCGATTCGTAATACGACCAGATAAAATCCTGATATTGCACCCGATTTTTACCAAAATCTGTATAAAAACCCTGTGCCAACAGGGTAGGTGCAAAGGTAAAACCGGCTGTTAGGCATAGGGCAAACAATAGGAGGTATGAGCGGAAATGGGTCATACAATTGGCTCAGGTGGGTAAATAATGATAAAGTTACGCAACATTTGGTTATAGCCCAAATAATTTTTCTGCTCCCTCTGTAAATGGCTATCTTTGCGCCTTACTATAACGCAAAACACATGATGCAAGTTGCCTTTTTTACCTTTAACCCTTTTTCTGAAAATACTTACGTTTTGTACGACCACACTGGCGAGTGTGTTATTATAGACCCGGGCTGCTACAACGAAGCCGAAAGAAAACGCCTTACTACCTTTATTGAAAAAGAAAAGCTGAAACCTGTATTGCTGCTCAATACCCACTGCCATATAGACCACGTATGTGGCAACCAATTTGTAGTTCATAAATACCAAATACCTTTGGCAATACACCAAGGCGAGCTGCCGGTATTGCACTATGCCCCGCAAGCCGGGTTAATGTGGGGATTTACCATAGATAAATCGCCCGAACCCACCGTTTTTTATGAGCATGGCGATAAGGTGCAATTTGGCGAATCGGAGTTAAACGTACTTTACACGCCCGGACACTCGCCTGCAAGTATTTCTTTTTACAACCCCGCCGATGCTTTTGTTATTGCAGGTGATGTGTTGTTTAGGGGCAGCATTGGCAGAACCGACTTGCCCGGCGGCAGTTACCGCACCCTCCTAAACAGCATAGTTACCCAACTGCTACCACTGGCCGATGCGGTAAAGGTGTTTTCGGGGCATGGCGCGCCTACTACTATTGGTGAGGAACGCCGCCATAACCCATTTTTGCAGTAAGGAGTGGCAGGTGAGCAAGCCCCGGCGTGGTATAATCTGTAGAGACACACGGACAGTAGAGACACGCGGACAGTAGAGATGCACGGACAGTAGAGACACACAGACAGTAGAGACGCACAGACAGTAGGGGCTGTCTAAAAAGTCTTTCG